>NZ_JADYXE010000034.1:0-54717 GCF_015864465.1 Pseudoalteromonas sp. SWN29 | reverse complement strand
TCGCTTTAGCATTCACTATGATGTGGCTACCAATGTGGGCTGATTAATATATGTACTACAAAGATCAACAGCCCCTAGAAATCAAACTAATTAGTTTGTAACTACTTAGCCCAAAAATTAGGATTAAAACGGGTAGAGTGACTAGGTTTAAAACCACAGAGTTTGTGTAGTTTCCCATAACGCCTTTTTGATTAACCAGCCATACAAGGTAAGTACTAACAATAGGGAGCAATAACCCGTTAGCTGCTTGCGCAAATATAATTACTGCTACAGGGTCTAAACCGAGTGAGGCAACCGCAGCACCAAACAATAAAATAACAATAGCAACGCCTTTAAAGCGTGCGTTACTCATATCGTTTGACCAACCTAACATGCCACACACAGCATAAGCACCAGCAAGTGGCGCTGTAATCGCGCTTGTTAAACCTGCTGCAAACAAGCCAATAGCAAAAAAGTAATGAGCGGCATCACCAAGTAATGGCTCTAGCTGTACGGCCATGTTAGCAGCACTAATTTGCCCCGCATCTGTACCATAAAATGCAACCGATGCAGTAGATAAAATAGCGAGCGTGATCACACCGCCTAAGGTGATTGATAGGCCTGTATCAACATTTGTTTGTTTGATCACTTTTTCCATATCGCTGTTACTGTCGTGTCTAGCAGCGAGCACGCCGGAGTGTAAAAATAAGTTATACGGCACAATGGTAGTGCCAACTAAAGCGAGTATAGTTGTAATAGAACCCTCAGGCATACTAGGGATAAAACCAGCAAATACATCACTGAGCGAGGGTGCAGCCATTACAAGTGTTGAGATAAACACTAAGCTCATTAAAATAACGAGTAGAATTAGCGCGTTTTCAACCACTTTATGTTTGCCGCTATACAGTAAAGCAGCACTTAAAAAAGCAATAAGTGGTGTCCATACTTGAGAGCTAACTTGAGGGAATATTTCAATTAGGCCCATGCTAGCGCCACTTAAGTTACCCGCTTCATAAGCTGCACTGCCCACGCCAATGGCGCTAATAACTAAAAATATAGCCAAAGATTTAAATAAGGGCGTTTGAATATGTGCTCTGAGCGCTTGAGCTAAATCTTGCCCGGTAGCAACGCCAAGGCGCGCCGCCATAGATTGTAATAATATAGTGGCAATTACTGAAAATAGTAATGTCCATATAAGTGCAAAACCAAAGTTTGCACCTGCCACGCTGGCAGTAGTAATGGTCCCTGGTCCAATGAAGGCAGCGGTGACGAGAAGTCCTGGTCCTAATCGCATAATTGACCTTAATAGTGCTATTGCACGTTTTTATTTAAAGTTACATCCAACGTTTAAAAACGATATTTATACGCGATGCCTGTTGTGTCATTGCTGCCACTTACAGTAAGTGCCTTGCAGCGATTATCGCCCCTTGGCTGGTTCTCATTTAACAAGCATATGTTAAAAAAGGTCGCGTAGGATACCAATTTATATATATATTTAAAGGGGATAAAGTGCGTTTGAATAAAGTTTAAGCTAAAAGTGGGTATGAGTAAGTGTTACAAGCTAAGGTTCAAAGTTAAAATAACGCTTACTGCACAAACAAGCAGAGTATTAAATGCAGTAAATTTTAAACGAATATATAAGCCAATCGAGTTAAGTAGGTAATGCCGATATTTATATCGGCATCATTATATTTACTTTATTAGCGATTTAATCACTTCTAAGCCTTTTTTTAGAGTATTGGCATCAGTAGCATAGTTAATACGAATACACTCGTGCTTGTGCGGCCAACTGTCGTCAATGCCAATAAAAAAGTTGTGCCCAGGAATTACATACACATCTTGAGCTTTAAGCTTTTGATACAACACTTCGCTGGTTATTTTTGCATCTTTAAACCACAGCCACATAAAAAATGCGCCTTCAACTTTGTGCAAATAAACAGGCAGTTCGGCAAATACTTCATTAAACAACTCAATCGCTATGTGTGCTTTATTACGATAAAAAGGCAACACGACATTACGGCAAAGCGGGAGTAGTTCGCCGTCGTTAATTAATCGAGTCACTAAGCTTGGGCCAATACTGTTTGGCGATAACACCATACTGCCATTTACGCGCCCGATGGCTTTAATAATCTCATTATTGGCAACTACAATACCGCTGCGTAAACCAGGTAGGCCAAGTTTTGAAAGTGACATACATAAAATAATGTTTGAGTTCCACGTTAGGTTTGCATCGGTGTAAATACAACCAGGGAACGGATCGCCATATGCATTATCAATAATAAGCGGTATAGCGTACTTATGTGCAAGCGCATCCAAATGGCGTACTTCTTCATCGGTAATTACGTTGCCGGTAGGGTTTGTAGGGCGTGATACACAAAGTGCACTAATACTACTGTCGGTTGCTAATACGTTTTCAACTGCGTCAAAATCAATCACATATTTAAATTGTTTTGAGCCATTTTCAGTATTTAGAATTTCGATATCTGGTTTTATGGCAACAAACATATCATCCGATAAACCTTGGTCGGCATAACCTACGTATTCTGGCGCAAGGGGAAATAAAATCTTTTTATGGCTGCCATCAGGCATTTCACCTGCCAGCATATTAAACAACACAAAAAAGTTAGCTTGGCTGCCATTACCTAGTGCTACGTTATCGGCGCTAATATCCCATGCATATTCTTTACTTAGCTGGCCCGCCAATGCAGCTCTAAACTCGTCGTTACCGGTAGGGCCATCGTAAAGGCCAAATACTTGCGATACTTTATTACTAGCAACTAGCTTTTGTAACTCGGCTAAAAACACATCATTTACTTGTGGCACTAATGCGGGGTTACCGCCACCCAGCATAACAATATTAGGATTGTTGCTGTTTTTAGCACCGCCTAAGTCTTCCATTAACTGAGTAATGCCGTTGGGCTGTGTAAATTTAGTGCCAAAGTTTGAGTAGTTCATAATACCTGTTTTACGCTAGTAAAGGGGAGGGCAGTATAGCGTAAATTATGTGCTTAAATTGCATGTTGAGAATAATTCACGGCATTGTTTTATTGTGTACAAGGCCATTTATTTTAAGCATTACAAATACAGTTATTTAAAATACAATTGCGCACAAGTAGTAAATTTATATTAGAAGAAATTAGCTAATTATGGCATTTGATCGCGGTTTAGAAGAAAGGCTTTACGAGTACTTTGAGAGTCGTGACGATTTAAAGGTCAAAAAAATGTTTGGCGGTTTATGCTTTTTACTCTCAGATCATATGTGCTGCGCTATTATCGACGATAAATTAATGGTGCGTACGGGCGCTGATAATTATGAGCATTGTTTAGCTAAACCTCATGCAACCAAAATGGACTTTACGGGTAGGGCCATAAAAACCATGGTATATGTAATGCCTGAGGGGTTTGAGTCAGATACAGATTTAGCTCAGTGGCTTACCATTGTTAGTGACTTTGTTGATTCACTACCGCCAAAAAAGGCGAAACTAAAAAAGGTTAAAGTCGCAAAGCAAATTTCTGTTTAAACAAAAAGTTACTTTTTATTTTTAACGCCGTATAAAAATTCTTCGCCGCAGTCCATATACAAATCAAATTTGGTCATTACTTTGGTAAACATCGGGGCGTGCAAAAATTCGTTTAACCATGCGCGTATGTGTGCATATTCGCTTTGTAAGTACCAGTGTTTATCTACGCGGGCAAACTGCCTAATAAAAGGAAGTAGGGCATAATCGGCTAGGCTTTTTTCATCGCCCATTAAGTATTTATGCGTGGTTAGTTTTGCTTCAAATTGCTTAATAAACCCTTCGCAGGCTTTTTGGTAATAAATTTGCGCCATGTCTTTTGTACGAGCATAAAATTTGTATTTTTCGAGGACTGGCTTAAATTGCGTGTCGTTTAGCTTAATTAACTCAAGCATACGCTCAAGTGCTAGCGGGTCCTGAGTATGCAGTAAATTATGCGGATCGTTTTGTTTAAGCGCCCAGAGCATAATGTCTAGGCTTTCATCTATTACGTGGCCATTAGGTAATAACAAAACTGGCACCGTGCCTTTTGGCGATATTTGCAAAAGATGCGGTGGTTTGTTTTTAGTTTTAATAGCGCGTAGTAGCACTTGTTGCTCTGCCATTAAAATACCCATTCGTGCACGCATTGCGTATGGGCAGTGTTGTAATGAATATAATAATGGCAATGTCATGTTATTACTTACCTTAACTGTTTAAGCCTTCAACATATTGCTGACGTGTTTTTACTTTTACCATCTGATTTAACTGATCAGCTGCTTGTGTTTGCCCGCTAATTAAATTTTGAAAATGGGTGAGTAACACAGTTTTATCTAGTTTTTCTTTATCGCCTGAGCCAATGTCGGTTAAATCAATCATGAACTCGTCAAACTTATCGGCGTAATCGGTCACAATATCCATATTTAAAAATTGCTCATGATTATAAATGCTCGGATAGCCGCCTTTTTGTTTATCAATGGCAAAGCTAATGCCTTTAACATTGGTAACGGTTGTTTCTTTTTTACAGCTCAGCATACAGCTGGCATCAATACGTGGTTTTTTACAGCCAACGGTTTGCTGGAAAAAACACTGGCGGCTGGTCATCATTAGTATTGGGTGATAAATGCTGTACATCATTTTAAAGTTGTTAGGGCGTTTAATACTGCGCATTTGCTGCTTGTTTATTTCGTTTGAAATAAACGCGCCTTTAGCATTTAAATCCTCTTGTAGCGTTAATAACGCATAAGAGTTTGTGGTGTTTAATAACGGGCCTGCAATCCAGTCAATGCCCATTTGCACTGCTTTGTATGCCACGCCGGTGTTATTACTAATAATAAGTTTAGGTTTCGCCACTTCTAGTAAACGCACGGCTTCGTCAAAGTCTTTACCAATTAACACCGCCGGGAACCACGGAATTAACTGCGGGTGCTCTAAAAATACGTTGATGTATTTATCGTTATCGGTTCTAAAGCTCTCAGGTAATTTAAAGTAAACATCGCCATCTGTTAAATCACATAGGTGAACGTCTTTTATGTCCGATATTAAAATAGAGAGTGTTGTTTTGTTTTTATCTGCTTTTTCGTGGCTTACTAGTTTTGGTAATTCAACAGGGGCGAGTACGTCTTTGCCTTCGTTTAATAAAAACGCGACTTGCTTTTTAATACGGGCGAGCTCTTTAAACGGAATGCTTAAGTTGTTGCCTAAGTTTGAGTAATCCATATTTTTAATTTCAAAATTGGCATTACTAAAGCTTTTAAAGCGTTTATCAATAGCAGCAATATCAACAACCGATTTATCGGCGGTTTGCATAGGCATTTGCGATTGAACTTCAAAGCGTAGAGGCTCTTTTTCGTTTTTATTCGAAAGCGTAATATCGTTTTTATCTTCAATAATTATGTTTACAGTGAATGGCTGATTTAATTGCCCTGAAAATTCTAATGTAAGCTCGCGCTTTGAAATATCTAAAAATTCAATTTTCTTTTTAACTAACGAATCAATTTCACTTTTTTGAGTAGAAAGCTCTTGCTGTGCATCGTAAATTTGCACGACCGAAATTGCGTTGTTTTTTTCATTTGCGTGATCAAAGCTATGGTCGCGCGGGTTATCGGTAAACATGTTTTTGGTCATGTCGCCGGTTAAAAACTTATTAGTAAAGTTACGGTTAAATACTTTGTATAAGCTTGAATCGTCTTCAATTAGGTTACCGGTTTGCACAAACGTGTCTATTTGTTTGCGCCAGCTATCAATAACCGTATGTACGTAGTTAGCGCCTTTAATACGGCCTTCTACCTTTAACGAATCAACACCTGCGGCTACGAGCTCTGGCAGGTCGAAGTAAGCTGAGTTATCTTTTAAGTTTAACGGATGCTTGTTACCCATTGCAGTAGGCTCGTACTCATCACGACATGCTTGTGAGCAACGACCACGGTTACCCGAGTTACCTACACTTACCGAGCTTGAATAACATTGCCCCGAAAACGCGATACATAAAGCGCCGTGCACAAACACTTCGGTTAATACATCGCATTTATGTGCTACGTCGGTCAGTATTTTAATTTCAGTTAAGTTAAGCTCGCGCGATAAATTTACACGCGTAGCGCCAATGCGCGCTAAAAATTCAACCTGTGATTCGTTATGCGTAGTTAACTGAGTTGATGCGTGAATATGCAAAGTAGGAAAGTGCTTTTTAACTATATTGAATAACCCTAGGTCTTGCACAATAATGCCGTCGAGCGTGGTATTTACTAGTTGGTTTAGTAGCTTAAATAGCGCACCCATTTCATGCTCTAATATAACCACATTTAGTGTTAAAAATATTTCACAGCCGTATTCATGCGCTAAGCGCAGTGCGCCGTTAAGCTCATCAAACGAAAGATTAGACGCTCGGTTACGTGCATTAAAGGTATCTAACCCACAATAAACCGCATTAGCACCAGCTACAATGGCGGCTTTTACTGCGTTTACATCACCGCCTGGGGCTAATAGTTCAATCTTTCTACTCATTACAATGTCGCTTCGTTCATATTTAATTGTCGCGAATTTTATCTGTTTAGGCGCGTTAATGCTATTTATTGAGGGATATAATAAATACATAATTAAAAGACTGTATAAAATTGTAATTAAGCTGGCTGATTTATTACGTAAACATGTAATAAAATGATAGTTTATAAGCAAGCTAGTCTTTCAACTTTACTTAGGCGATACCCATCAGTAATCAAAATATTAAACAGTTAAATACAGATTTAAACGCTCAAGAAGCTGTAATTACCAACACTCACCTAAAAATAGCCACATTTAATCTGTTTAACTATCTTGAGCCACCCAATGCATACTATGAGTTTGAGAAAATTTATACCGCGCAGCAGTGGGCTAAAAAGCAGCGTTGGATTGTTGATTACTTAACAGAACATGCGCCTGATGTGATTGGTTTTCAGGAAGTGTTTAGCATTGATTCGTTAAAAGAGTTAATGAGTGAGCAAGGTTATAATTACTTTGCAGTAGTTGATGAGCCTGAGGTGATTGACGACTTTATTTATAAACGCCCCGTAGTGGCAATCGCCTCTAAATACCCGATAGTTGAAGTGGCGTCGGTTGAGCACGATAGCGAGCTTGCAAGTGCACTTGGCCTTAATAGTGAGTTTACTTTTAGTCGCAAGGTATTAAGAGCGACCGTTACTTTGCCGCACATAGGCAATACTGATTGTTATGTGGTGCATTTTAAATCTAAGCGCCCAATGATTAATGTTGATGAGCACAATAAAGAGCTAACAGCCGAGCAAAACATAATTGAGATTTTAAAGGCGAATGTAGCGGGCGGCTGGGGCTCAACTATTCAGCGTGGCAGTGAAGCTACATTGCTAATGATACAAATGATTGCTCGACGCGAAGCGACGCAGCAACCGATGGTATTAATGGGAGACTTTAATAATGAACTTGCGGATGGTGTATTAAGTCATTTGCTCACTAATACATTACGCTTTGCACCTGCATTTGACGCTAAAACCTACTTAGCTAAATATTGTTTAAATGACTCGTGGGATTTGTTTGTTAAGTCGCAGCTAAGCAATGATGAAGTTACTAGCGACGATCTAATAACAAACGATGTACAAAGTGATTGTGATAGCAATAATAGTGAGATTGTTGATTTAGCGGATAAAAGCCAAGTAAAAAATACAAAAATAACAAAGCCAGCACCGTTCAGAGCGCCTACACATTACTATGGTGCTAGCAGCTCTGTACTTGATTACATTTTATTGTCGTGTGAGTTTGACGCTAGTTACGATGACAGCTTTTTTGAAGTAAGCGCTTATAACACTTACGACAGGCACTTAATCAACCCCGAGTACGAGCGTGATGATTTAACTACCGACCATGGTGTTGTTTTAGTAACGCTTAAATTGAGATCATGAACGGTCTTTTATGAATGAATTAACACTAAACCTTGTTTATGGTTGATTACTCTGCAGCAGAACTCACGTGCTAGTGCACGTTCTGAAAAAACCATATCAATAGTTGAACCAGCGTTAAAAGAGCAGCCTTTTTATTAAAGGGCTTAAATACGGTGCCCCTATATTTATTCGGATATTTAAAGAACCTGATACTCTTTTTGGCTTAATCTTATATTTTTGGAGACTAAAAAAATAAGCCGTTTTTGGTAGGGCGTACCTTATTTGTAATCTTTATTATTGCGTTGAATGTTTTTTGATCTAAATCATATTTATAAACGCCAGTAATGTTAGATTATTAATAGGGGTACTGACATTTAAAATTCATTAAAACCATCTACTATCGTGAAGTAACAAAGTAGAGTCACTCCTATACTACAATTAACTAGTGCATTGATAGTTAACACCTAAGATAGTGCAGTATTAGCCTAATCTTATTAAATACGCCAATACTAACTATATTTACCCACTTTTATATACATGGAGTTTTACCGCATGACGATTAAATCGACACTCAAATCTATCAGTACAATCGCTGCTGTGATTATATTGGGTGGGGGTGGTTGGTATGTTTGGCAAACTCAGCAATCTGCACTGCTATCTGAGCAATTGCCAGAGAGCGTAGCCTATGGGAATGGTCGTATTGAAGCGACCGAGTACGATATTGCAACAAAATTGCCGGGTCGCTTAATTGAGGTTTTAGCACAAGAAGGCGATATGGTCGAAGCCGGTCAAACCTTGGCAGTTATTGATACTGAAGATTTAAATGCACAATTACGTGAGGCTAATGCAGGGTTACGTGTTGCTACTGAGTCACGCAAATATGCTTTGGCAATTGTAGAACAACATAAAAGTGAACTTACTTTTGCAGAAACCGAGTTACGTCGCTCAGTAACACTGCTTAAACAGGGGCATATTTCAAAAGAAGTGGTTGATCAAAAGCGGACAGCTTCAGCAACAGCGCAAGCAGCTTTAAAAGCGGCAAATGTAAAAGTGGTGCAGTCGGATGCAGAAATAGATGCGGCACAAGCGCGTATTGAACGATTACAAAGCAATATTGCCGATAGCACACTTAAAGCGCCGATTAGTGGCCGAATATTATATAGATTAGCAGAGCCCGGTGAAGTGCTTGGCAGTGGTGGTAAGGTTTTTTCTTTGCTTGATTTAACCGATGTGTATATGAGTATTTATTTGCCAACAGCGCAAGCTGGCAAAGTAACCATAGGCTCTGAGGCACGCATTGTAATAGATGCAATAGCACAATATACGTTACCCGCCAAAGTTACTTTTGTATCAGCGCAAGCACAATTTACGCCTAAGTCAGTAGAAACGCGTAACGAACGTGACAAACTGATGTTTAGAGTAAAAGTGAAGCTAGACTCAAAGTTATTAAACGATCATATTGAACAAGTTAAAACAGGTGTACCTGGGCTTGCTTATGTTTTATTAGCACCAGAGCAAAATTGGCCTATGCAGTTACAGGTTAGAGTGCCTGAATAATGGCTGATGCAAACAATAGCGAAAAGCAGAGTAATAAAGCTAAAAAATATTTTAGTGTAGTAAAGCTGACTCAGGTTACTCATTGCTATGGCAATAATTTAGCGTTGGATAATATTAACCTAGAGTTACCTGCAGGCAGTATGGTAGGTTTTATAGGCCCAGATGGCGTAGGTAAGTCGAGTTTGCTCGCGCTTATTGCGGGAGCACGTGCCGTTCAAAAAGGTGACATTGAAGTGTTAGGGGGCGATATGCGTAGTAGCCGTTTTCGTACCTCAACTTCGCCACGTATTGCTTATATGCCACAAGGATTAGGCAAAAACTTATATCCCACTTTGTCTGTTTTTGAAAATATTGATTTTTTTGGCCGTCTTTTTGGACAAGAAAAAAAAGAGCGCCAGCATCGAATTAAAAACCTATTAAAAAGCACTGGACTCACTGAGTTTGCCGATCGCCCTGCAGAAAAACTCTCAGGCGGGATGAAACAAAAACTCGGTTTGTGCTGTGCGTTAATTCATGACCCTGAGTTATTAATTTTGGATGAGCCAACAACGGGGGTCGATCCGCTTTCCCGTCGTCAATTTTGGCAATTGATTAACCATATATGCGCTCAGCACACTGATATGAGTGTACTCGTTGCTACCGCTTACATGGAAGAGGCAGATGATTTTGATTGGCTAATAGCTATGGACGATGGCAAAGTTATAGGTACTGGTAGCCCAGAAGATATTAAAGCACAAACAGGGAAAAAATCGCTTGATGAAGCATTTATATCATTATTACCTGAAGAAAAACGTCATGATCATCATGTACTTGTAGTTCCTCCTCGCCAGAAAAATCTAAATACAACAGAAGCCGCTATTCAGGCTACAGCGCTTAGTAAAATATATGGCGATTTTACGGCGGTTAATAATGTTAGTTTGCGTATTGAACAAGGCGAAATTTTTGGCTTTTTGGGGTCAAATGGTTGTGGCAAAACCACAACCATGAAAATGCTAACAGGCCTGCAACCGGCATCTAGTGGCGAAGCTAAGTTATTTGGTCAAGTTGTTGATGCTAACAATATAGAAACCCGTAAACGCGTTGGTTTTATGTCGCAAGCATTTTCACTTTATAATGAGTTAACTGTTGAGCAAAATATGGTGTTGCATGCGCGCTTATTTCATTTGCCTGCAGAGCAAATAGCGCCGCGTGTTAATGAATTAATTATACGGTTTAACCTTAAAAAATACCGTGATGATTTTCCTGTCGATTTACCATTAGGTATTCGCCAGCGTTTATCACTTGCAGTAGCGGTAGTGCATAGTCCTGAAATGCTAATACTTGACGAACCTACCTCAGGCGTAGACCCTGTTGCACGTGATGACTTTTGGGAATTACTTATTGAGTTATCGCGGGATCAGGGCGTTACTATTTTTATTTCGACCCACTTTATGGATGAAGCCGCACGCTGCGATAGAATATCGTTAATGCACGCAGGAAAAATACTCGCCAGTGATACACCCGCTGCACTTTGCAAAGCGCGTAGTGCTGATACTCTCGAAGATGCCTTTATTACTTACTTAGAAGAAGCGGTACTTGAATCTGCTGCTTCAAGTTTGCCAATTTCAGCAGTTGACGAGTCTGATGCATTATCAGATGAGTTACTTACAACATCGACCACTCATAAAAAGAAAGGGAATGCCGCTTTTAGTTTATTACGATTATTTGGTTACGCACATCGCGAAACGCTAGAGCTATGGCGTGATCCTATTCGTTTAACCTTTGCGTTGTTGGGCTCAATTATTTTAATGTTTATTTTGGGTTACGGTATTACCTTTGATGTTGAAGATTTAAGCTTTGCGGTGATGGATCAAGATCAAACCCCTGAGAGTCGAGATTACATTCAAAATATTGCAGGATCGCGTTACTTCATACAAAAAGCCGATATTAAAAGCCCTTCAGAGCTAGATAAACGAATGCGCAGCGGCGAGTTAAGTGTGGCAGTTGAAATTCCGCCTAATTTTGGTCAGCAATTGAAACGCGAGCGAAAACCAGAAATTGTAGTTTGGATTGATGGTTCAATGCCTTTTAGGGCGGAAACTATATCGGGTTATATGACGAGCTCGTATTACACTTACCTCACTGATTTATCATTGCGTACTTATGGGGTAATACCCAATTTGGTACCTGCGAATATTGAATCACGCTATCGTTATAATCAAGACTTTAAAAGTATTGAGGCTATGGTGCCTGCTGTTATTCCACTTTTATTAGTGTTTATCCCTGCGATATTAATGGCGCTGGGTGTTGTACGTGAAAAAGAATTAGGTTCAATTACAAATTTATATGTTACACCGGTTACGCGACTCGAATTTATTATTGGTAAACAACTGCCTTACATTTTAGTTAGTATGGTGAGTTTTTTTGGTTTAGTTGCCCTTGCTGTCACTGTGTTTGGCGTTCCGCTAAAAGGAAGTTTATGGGCGTTGAGCGTGGCTGCATTATTGTATGTAACAGCAACAACGGGGGTAGGGCTGTTAATTTCGGCTTTTACTAAGACACAAATATCGGCATTAGCAGCATCAACTGTGGTTGTATTGATGATTGCAGTTAACTTTTGCGGGTTGATTGACCCTGTTTCATCGCTAGAAGGCTTTCCTGCAATAATCGGAAAACTGTTTCCAACTACCTACTTTTTAGAAGCATGTCGTGGTGTATTTAATAAAGCACTTAACTTTTCTGATTTATCGGCGCAGCTTTTACCTTTACTTGCTTTTATACCGGTACTGACTCTAGCCAGTGTATTTTTACTTCCAAAGCAGGATAAATAGCCATGCAACATCGCGGGAATATTCTTAATTTAGGTATTAAAGAACTGCGTAGCTTATGGCGCGATAAAGTGCTGCTATTATTTGTATTTTTTGCCTTTACAGGATTAATTTATGTTGTGTCTTCGGCAACTTCTATCGAATTAAATAATGCACCTATTGCGGTTGTTGACGACGATCAATCACAATTATCTAAGCGTATAATTAATGCATTCTACGACCCTTACTTTAAAACGCCTGACGTTATTGCATTAAGTGAAGTGGATCCTTCACTTGATAACGGAAGCTATACCTTCGTGCTAAATATTCCGCCACACTTTGAGCGTGACGTACTTGCGGGTAAGCAACCCACATTGCAAGTGAATATAGACGCCACTCGTATGTCGCAATCATTTATTGGTGATAATTATATTCAAACAATTATCAGTGCTGAAATTAATGAATTTGTGAAAGGTTATCGAGCGTTATACACACTACTTATTAAGCAATCGGCGCACATAATGTTTAATCCAAATATGACCAGTGTGTGGTTTGGTAGTGTAATGGAATTAATGAATGTTATTACCATGATTTCGATTATTTTAACGGGAGCCGCAGTAATACGTGAGCGTGAACACGGTACGCTAGAGCATTTATTAGTAATGCCATTAACACCGTTTGAAATTGTAATGGCTAAAATTTGGGCCAATGGTTTGGTCATTTTATTACTGACCACTTTTTCACTCTTTATTGTGATTGAAGGTTTTTTACAAGTACCGATTCATGGATCAGCAGCGCTATTTTTGTTGGGTGCGGCAATTCATTTATTTGCTACAACATCATTGGGTATATTATTAGGCACTCAAGCGCGGACTATGCCGCAATTAGGCTTATTGATGATCCTTATATTATTGCCATTACAAATGTTGTCAGGAGGCGTCACACCGCGTGAAAGTATGCCTGATATAGTACAAAATATTATGCTATTTGCACCTACTACTCATTTTGTGAAATTTGCTCAAGCTATTTTGTACAGAGGAGCAGGCTGGGATGTAGTTTGGCCTTACTTTTTGGCTTTATTTGCTATCGGCAGTGTATTTTTTATATTTGCTTTATCGCGGTTTCGTAAATCAGTCGCGTTGGGCTGATAGAGATTATGTACTAGGTAATTTTTATAAATCGATGGAATTACTTACATTTATAAATAACTTTACTAAATTAAGTTTATATTTATCAATTAATTAAGTGCGGCCTAAAACTTGCTCTACAATACCAATTAAAAACACAACAAGGGATTTAATAATGACTGAAGTTGCACTTTCGGCCTATTTGGCATTTTACCTTTACTTAATCCTGTTACTTGTACAATGGGCGGTAGCTACATTTAGTAAAGCAAAAGAGCCTAATGCAGTACCAGGTAAAATAAGCGATGATTTATCGCACGACAGTTTTATATTTAGAGCGCATCGCACGTTTCATAATACGCTTGAAAACAGTGCGTTATTTATAGGTACTGTTTTATTTGCCTTTGTAATAAATTTACAGAGCCCTATTTTTGCAATGTGTGTTTGGGTGTACTTAATAGCGCGCTTAATTCACATGGTGCTGTACTACGCGATTGCTACTGAGAAAAACCCAAGCCCACGTAGTTATTTCTTTTTAATAGGTGTGCTTGCTAATGTGGTTATGCTGGTATTGATAGGGCTAAGATTAATAGCTTAAATTAGGGTCTGTTGAACTTTCGAGGTTGGATTTGCAGCAGTCTGTTTGGTATTTAGGCAAGGCGGAGCCTATGCAGTGTGGTAATTCCTCTTAAATGGGCGATAACGTAGCATAAATGCCAAACAGGCGCTGCCCAAAGGGTTCTTTCTAGGGGCTATTTACTCTTTGTTGCTCGGTTTTTACTTAGCCCACTAGGTTACAAATCTCGCGCCGCGATTAAACAGCCCCTAGTTTGAACAAATTTTAATCCGCAAAGATCAACAGACCCTTGGTTTATAGCCATATAAAACATAAAAGCGAAGAGCCTAGTGGCATCTTCGCTTTTTTGTTTAAAGAGCAGCGCGATGTAAAATCACGCCTACAGTAGGGTAATATTAATGGCTAATCCATTCCTATAAACCCACCCGTTTGGTGAGTCCATAGGGCTGCATAAATACCCCCCTTAGCTATTAATTCTTCGTGAGTGCCTTGCTCCACTACGCCGCCGTCATCAAGTACAATTAATCTGTCCATTTGTGCAATGGTTGAGAGCCTATGCGCTATGGCAATTACTGTTTTGCCTGTCATTAAATCATCAAGGCTTGCTTGAATTGCCGCTTCTACTTCTGAGTCGAGTGCGCTTGTGGCTTCGTCGAGTATAAGTATGGGTGCATTTTTAAGTAGCACTCGTGCAATAGCAATACGCTGGCGCTGACCGCCCGAAAGAGTAACGCCGCGTTCACCCACTTGCGCATCAAAACCTTTGTTGCCTTTGCTATCTACCAAGTCGTTTATAAACTCAAGCGCCTTAGCTTGTTTGGTCGCGTTGATCATTTCATCGTGGGTTGCATCGGGGCGACCGTACAAAATGTTGTCTTTTACTGAGCGGTGAAGCAGGGAAGTGTCTTGCGTTACCATTGCTATATATCGGCGTAGGCTTTCTTGGCTTACGTCTGTGATGTTTTGGCCATCAATTTTTATGCTGCCAGAGTCGGTGTCGTAAAAGCGTAGTAACAAGTTAACTAGAGTTGATTTACCTGCGCCAGAGCGACCGACTAAGCCAATTTTTTCACCGGGTTTAATATTTAAGTTTAAACCGTTCATTACAGGGCTTCGACTAGTTTCGTTTGCTGCTTTACCATAGTTAAAATGTACGTTGTTAAACTCAATGGCACCTTGGCTTACGTTAAGCGTATCGGCGTTTGGTTTATCGGCTACTTCAATAGGGTTTGACAGTGTTTTCATGCCATCAGCTACGGTGCCGATGTTTTCAAACAAGCTGCTTATTTCCCACATGATCCACTGCGCCATGCCGTTTAATCTAAGTGCTAAGCTAACGGCTACCGCAATGGCACCAGCGCTAATTGCGCTAAGTGACCATAAATAAAGTGATACGGCAGCAACAGAGAACACTAATAGGTAATTTAGAGTTTGAATAACAAAGTTTAAGCTGGTTACTAAGCGCATTTGCTTGTAAACAGGCTGCAAAAATACATCCATGCTTTGTTTTGCGTATTGCTCTTCACGTTGGGTATACGAAAACAGCTTAATTGTAGAAATATTTGTGTAACTATCAACAATGCGGCCAGTCATTTCTGAGCGAGCATCGGCTTGTGAGCTGGCAATTCTTTTAAGGCGCGGTACAAAATAAAGCTGCACGCAAATGTATAAAGCTAACCAAACGAGTAATGGGATCATTAAGCGCCAATCGGCTTCAGCCACTAAAAACACCATAGAGCCAAAGTAAACCACGATATACATTAATACATCGAGTAACTTGGTAACAGTTTCGCGAACAGCTAACGAGGTTTGCAATACCTTGGTGGCGATTCTTCCTGCAAATTCATTTTGATAAAAACTAACACTTTGACGCAATAAATAACGATGCGCTAGCCAGCGAATCGACATGGGATAATTACCCAGTAGGGCTTGGTGTAAAATAGCAGAGTGAAAAAATACAACAACGGGCAGCACAACTAACAGCATGACAGCCATTTTGATAAGTTCTGACTTTTGCTCTACAAACAAGGTTTGAGGCGTGTAGGCTGTTAACCAATCAACAAGCTGTCCCATGTAGCTAAATAAAGAAACTTCTAAAATAGCGAGCATGGCGGCACTAATTGACATAAGCAACAGTGACAGTTCCATTCCTTTGGTGTAGTGGCGACAAAAAGCAAACAAAGTCGAAGGCGGCTGAGTAGGTTGGTCCTCAGGAAATGCTTTTGTCATTTTTTCAAATAATCGATACATTTTAAAAACTTAAATGGCAAATAATGATGGGTATCATACCATTTAAGTATTTTTAAATGCAGGCTTGTAAATACTTAATATTAATACTTGAGACGTTAATTAATGTGAGCAAGCTTTTACATAGGACAGCGATTTTAGCATTCGTACTTGAGTTGCGAGAAGATATTAAATTTAGTATTAGATTAAAATTAGGCGCAGATTAGGAGCTGTAGTAATTTGGTTTCTGAAACTTAATCATAAGAATGTGAAGAGATATTCCTTTACAAGCCTATGTGGCCCGGTAGATTATGTTTGCTGGGGAGTTACCAAGCATAAAAAAAACACACCTCAGAGATGAAATAAAGTAGTTCTAGTTTGAAAGTATCAAGTCGTTTTTATGGAGAGATTGTATGTATAAAGGGTCATGTTTATGTGGTGAGGTTACGTTAGAACTAACGGGTGCTATTACGAGCATTATTCATTGCCATTGTTCACTGTGCAGAAAAAACAGCGGGACTGCATTTGCAACCAATGGCTTTGTAAACACAGGTGACTTTACAATAACAAAAGGGCAGGCACTACTTAGCGAGTATAGTTTTAAAGTAGGGCGCACTCGTTACTTTTGTAAATGTTGTGGCTCGCCTGTTTATAGCAGCAACAGCGATGATAAAAGTAGAATACGAATTCGTTTAGGTATAATAGATAGCGATATAACAGAGCAGGTATTATCGCATAATTTTGTTACGTCTAAAGCTAACTGGGAGCAGCTAGAAACAAGCTTACCGTGCTATGAAAAACATGAACCTGGCAGATAACGCGTTTTATTCTATGTGATAAATACTGTTAATATTTTTATAAAGGTCAGGTGCAAAATTCATAAACACAGGTGAGTTTTGTATTTCATCAACGTTTATGTGCATTAATGTTTGTTGGCTTAGCATGATCACTATATTTTTGTATTCGTTAAACTCTATTATTGCTAAACACTTAAAATGTTGCCTCAATAGAACTAAAAGCATTTGCAGCTCTTGGCCAGTTTGTGGATTTAAATTTATGATTACTTGCGTATTTTGCTCACTGCAGCGATTTATATTTTGCCAAAAGCTATCGCTGGTTAAAAAAGGCTGGTGATATTCACCACTAAATATATCGATAGTGATTACGTTAAAGTGATCAGAGCATTGTGTAATAAACAGCTCGGCGCATTGTAAATAGGTGCTGTGCTTAATGGGTAACTTAAAGTACTGGGCAGCAATTAAGGCAATGCTTGGGTTTATTTCTACCGTGTTAAATGTATTTATAGTATTTATGTAAGGCGTATTACTTTGTAAGTGGTACATAATTCGCTCAAACCCTGCCGTGCCTAAGCCTAAATTTAATATTTTTAGTGTATCTACCGGTTTAAGTAAAAATAACATCATACACTGGTTTACCGGTACGATTACTTGATCAGGGTGTATAAGGTTCATAACGCCCTGAATTGTTATGTCTTCATTGGCTTTTTGTGCAAGCGTTAACCACCGGTATTCTTTATTTTGATACACACATACGGGGCCGTATGCACTTTGCTGCGACTCAATAAGGTTACTTTTAACTGTATCTTCTTTTAGCTGACGCATAACTTAAACTATTAATATATAAACAATGACAGTGTGCCACGAAAAGCACATTTTTTAATAGCTATTGTGTAACAAGGTTTGTAATTTAACCTCTAAATATAATATTGTATTAGCAATTAACAAGTTAAACGTTATTCAAGGATTGAAAATGAGAACATTTATTTGTGCAGTACATTTTGTATGCGCTCAGTGGATAAAAAAGTTAGATTCAAGAAATAAAAATACAGCCATTAATGCGGCAACATTGTTAGCGATGATATCAACGTTATATATTTTTCTTTTAGCGATGACCTTCAACGTTCGCTACTTAGATAAAATAATCAGTATTTTTAAGCAAAATCCTTTACTTATTGGTGCTTTATTTTACGCAGTAGTACTTGGAGTCGTGTTTTTAATTTTGGGTGACTTTAACGGTTATAGACGTAGAGTTAGAGCTCGTATAAATAAAGGGAGCTTTAAAAAATATATTTTAGGAATAAAACTTTGGATGTTTGGTTTAATTCCTATGGCCGGCATTATGTTAATTGTGCGACTCAATTAATTCTCTAACTATTGTTATAACTGCGCTTTAGCGTGCTCCTTTCTGCATCTACCTCAAATGTATTGCCATAAAACCTTAGTTCAGTAATGGTTACACTATAATAATTAGGAGCTAATAGATGCTTAAATCACCTTTTAAAATATCAACAAGATTACTTAAATTTAGCGTACTTGCTAGTGCATGTACCATTGCGATGTCAGCACATGGGCAAACACAATTACAGTATACCGACCAACAAAAGTTACACGATATAGCTAGTGAAGTGTCGGCTGAACGTATTGGCAGTGACATTCAAACGCTGGTGGATTTTGGTACTCGTCATACGCTTTCAGAGACTAAATCGGATACTCGAGGCATTGGCGCGGCAAGGCGTTGGATAAAAAAAGAATTCGAAACAATATCAGCCCAATGTGGAGGCTGTCTTGAAATAATAGAAGTGAAAGAGACTATTTCGGGTGAAAAACGCATTCCGAATCCTGTTGAAGTGGTGAATATTGTCGCTATTCAACGCGGGTCAAGTGAGCCTAATCGCATGGTGATGATGTCGGGTGACATAGATTCACGTGTAAGTGATGTTATGGATTTTACTAGCGATTCACCTGGAGCAAACGATAACGCGTCGGGTGTTGCTGGTGTAATTGAAGCTGCACGAGTACTGAGTAAGTATAAATTTAATGGCTCAGTGGTGTATGCAGCGCTTTCGGGCGAAGAGCAAGGTTTGTTTGGCGGTAAAATATTAACGGCTTATGCACAAAAGCATAACTGGCAAGTCCATGGTGTTTTAAATAACGATATGATTGGTAACATTACCGGAATTAATGGTGTAACCGATAACACCACTGCACGTATATTCTCTGAAGGTACCCGTGTTGTAGAAACCAAGGCGCAAGCTAATACTCGTCGCTTTACAGGTGGTGAAGTTGATTCGGCGAGCCGCAATTTAGCACGTTATATTGATACCGTTGCCGACAGATACATTCCTAATTTAGATACGATGCTTGTATATCGATTAGATAGATTTGGCCGTGGTGGGCATCATCGTCCATTTAACGATGCAGGTTTTGCAGCGGTGCGTATTATGGAAACTAACGAGCACTACGATCGTCAGCATCAAGATCTACGCACTGAGGATGGTGTTGAGTATGGCGATACAATTGAAGGCGTTGATTTTGATTACACGGCAAAGCTAACCTCACTTAATGCGGTAACAATGGCGTCTATGGCATGGGCACCTGCACCACCAAAAGAGGTTAAAATAACGGGCGCTGTTACTGCGAATACTTCGTTTTCATGGCAAGAAAGCAGTGACGAAAACGTTGCCGGTTATAAAATTTATTGGCGTTACACGAGCGAGCCGCAATGGCAGTTTAGTCAATACGTGGGTAATGTTTCAAAGTATACGCTTGAAAATGTAGTGATTGATAATTATTACTTTGGTGTTGCCTCTGTTAGTAAAGAGGGCATTGAGTCGCCGGTGGTTTTTCCGGGTGATGTAGGATCGTTTGATCACAATATAAAATAGCAATTTGTCTAAAAACACAGCAAACAGAAGGCTTTAAGGTGCAGACGGCTGTATTATACTTGCACCTTATTTACTAAGCCCTTAGAGTGTAAAAAAGAAGTAAAAAGGTTATTAAAATGGAACAACAAGAAAAAAAACAGTTAACAGCACAAGAGCAAGCTTTAGCAGAACAGCAAGGTATTGCATGGCAGCGTGAATGCTTTCAAGCTGCACAAAAGCATTTAGCCGAAAAAGGTATTATGCCAAAGTCAGTAGTTGATAAAGACAGCCGATTTTTAGCACCTCTTTGTGCGATGTGGAAGTTTAAAGCACAAAATGGTAAAACTTATTGGGTTGTTACAGGGCGCTTACCTACAGATCATGCTGAGGTAAGTGCAGCAACAGATGCACGCGATGCAATGCGTTACTTTTCATTGCAGTGGCAATTAAAAGCGGATCAAATTATGAGTACAGGCGCGCGAGATAAAACGCAGGTAGATTTTGCTAACTTACTTATAAATAGAGCACATGGTTTGTACGAAATATATGAGAATGAACCACTGTGGGCTAACGAACTTAAGTAGCTTAGGTAACTTAAGTTTAGACAAAATAATAACGTAGAGGGTAATAGCTTATTTATTACCCTTTTCTTTATCTAATGAACAAGCGTGAAAGGGGCTGTATTAAAGTGCTCAACTTTACACTGCATACGCTGTCTTGCAATTCCAGCTTCCATAAAAACATTTCCGTGTTCTGCAAAGCCATTTAGCTTAAAACGTCCTACTTCATTTAAAATACAATTAATGCTGATTTCTTCTATGCCTTGGCTAGATGCTAGCTTAACAATAAAATTGAGAAGTGATTTATATACACTGCGATTTCGGTGGGCGGGTAATACTGCTATTCTGCTAATTAAGCCATCAGTACATAATCTACCTGTTGCAACAGGGTGGTGCGCGTCATCTGTAACAAGTACATGTAACGCAAGTTCGTCTAGGCTATCAAATTCGATATGCTTGGGGATATGTAATTCGTAGACAAAAACCCGCTCACGAATTTGTTGTAATATGTCTTTTTGTAAATCCCATTCAACTTTATTAACCAAATAGCCCATTGCATACTCCTATTGATACCAAATTAAAATGAGTGAGCAATCGCAGCAAAATTATTTAAGCCAATATCAGGTAAAAATTAAAATTTTTAACTGACCTGTACACACAATATTTTACGCTGCAAAATGCTCATCATTATTAATAAAATTGGTATTATTACTCTTGGTCTATATTAAACCAGATCCCCTCATTAACAAGTGTAGTAAAAGTTTGAGTAAAAACTAGGCTTGGGTTTGTTAAATTCAGTGCTGAACTTTCAAACTCAGTATTATCGGTAAGTAGTTTTACCGCCGGTAAGTCAGTTAACGGCATAGCGTAATTTTCGCCATTTACACTTAGTAACACCTCGGTTTCGAGCTGCTGGTAAATAGCACGCGTACCACCTAAACGTTCAAACACAGCTTCTTCATTGTTTAAGTCATCAGCTATTTGTTCTGATGTAAATGGAGGCTCTATAGGTGCTAAATCCATTTCATGTTTAGGCTGACTAAGCGTTGACCCCAACCATTGTTTAAACAAGTCGTCGTTTTCTAAAAGGGCAGCCATTAATGTTTTAACTTTATCAACTTCAAGGTTTGTAAGTTCACCTTTTGATTTTCTGAGCGTTATGTTGTGATCGGTATAACGTTTTTGTCCGCTTTCGGTATCAATAATATGATCGGCAAAGCTCGACAATAAATCTTGTTGATTTGGCGCTCTAAAACCAACTGAATAGTTTAGTGCATTTTCTACAGCATAACCTTCGTGAGGGCACCCTGGTGGAATATATAAAATATCGCCAGGCTCTAATATACAATCAATTACTGCTTCAAATGCTTCAACCTGTAGCAGCTTCTTGTTTTGAGAAAATTGCTTGAGTGTGGGGTCGGGTAGGCCTACACGCCAATGGCGTTTACCTTCGCCTTGAATAATAAATACGTCGTACTGATCTAAATGCGGGCCAACACCACCGCCAGGCGTTGAATAACTGATCATTAAGTCATCTATACGCCAGTTAGGAATAAATCTAAATTGTTCCAGTAGCTGTGCAGCATCTGGATGCCAGTGATCTACCGCTTGTACGAGTAGAGTAGAGTGCTCGTCTGTTAATTGCTCAAAGTCTTCAAATGGACCTTGGTATGTTTGCCAATCGTTTTTATGATTCGTAATAATACGTGACTCTATGCTTTCTTCCATTGCTAGGCCGGCCAATTCATTAGCATCAAGCGGGTCTTGAAAATCACTAAAACCTTGTTTGATTAATAGCGGCTTTTTTTGCCAAAAATGGCTTAAAAACTCTTGCTCAGACAAATTATTTATTTTTAATTGATACATACATTATGCCTACTAGTTAGTGCAATGGGGTTAAAACAAAAAAAGCGAAAGGATGATCCTTTCGCTTTTTAAAAGAGCAATTTAGTTTTTAAACTAAATCATCAATAAACTCAACAGCACGACCAATGTAATTAGCAGGTGTTAGTTTTTTCATTTCTACTTTAGCGTCTTCAGGAAGGTCTAAACCATCAATGAAGTCAGCCATTATTTCTTTGTTTACACGTTTACCGCGCGTTAAATCTTTAAGTTTTTCGTACGGCTTTTCAATGCCGTATTTACGCATAACTGTTTGGATTGGCTCTGCTAGCAGTTCCCAGTTTTGATCAAGCTCGTCAGCTAAACGTTGCTCGTTAACTTCAAGTTTGCTTACACCTTTTAGTGTTGATTGGTATGCAATAAGTGCATAACCCATACCTACACCTAGGTTACGTAATACTGTTGAATCGGTAAGGTCACGTTGCCAACGAGAAACAGGCAGCTTTTGCGCAAGATGAGCAAAAATAGCGTTTGCTAATCCTAAGTTACCTTCTGAGTTTTCAAAATCAATAGGGTTAACTTTATGTGGCATTGTAGATGAGCCAATTTCACCCGCAATTGTTTTTTGCTTAAAGTGATTAAGGGCAATGTAACCCCACATGTCACGGTCAAAATCGAGCAGTATAGTGTTAAAACGTGCAATTGCATCAAACAATTCTGCAATATAGTCATGCGGTTCAATTTGTGTAGTAAATGGGTTTAGTGTTAAACCTAAGCTTGATACAAATTTATCAGCATGTGTATGCCAGTCGTAATCTGGGTATGCGCTAAGGTGAGCGTTGTAGTTACCAACAGCTCCGTTAACTTTACCTAACATTTCAACCTGTGCAATTTGATCACGTTGACGTTTTAAACGCATGTATACGTTAGCAAATTCTTTACCCATAGTTGATGGTGTAGCAGGTTGACCATGCGTACGCGTCATCATTGGGATTGTTTTGTATTCAATTGCTTTCGCTTTAATTGCGCTTAAAAGTTCATCGCAATAAGGAAGTAAAACATTTTTACGCGCTTCACTTAGCATTAAACCATGAGATAGATTGTTAATATCTTCTGAGGTACAAGCAAAGTGAATAAATTCGTTTATTGCATGAAGTTCACTGTTATCGGCTACTTTTTCTTTTAGTAGGTATTCAACCGCTTTAACATCGTGATTTGTAGTGCGTTCAATATCTTTAACGCGCTGTGCATCAGCTTCACTGAAGTTATCTACAATGGCATTTAGTAGTGCATTAGCTTGTTCGCTAAATGCAGGTACTTCTTTAATATCGCTTGCTGCAGCTAACGCTTGCAACCAACGCACTTCAACGGTTACGCGGTATTTGATTAAGCCAAATTCGCTGAAAATACTGCGTAGTTCAGTGGTTTTGCTGCCGTAGCGACCATCCACTGGAGAGATAGCCGTTAACGCTGAAAGCTCCATAATAACTCCTAAATTTTAGTTTGAACGATAATTAAATCTTAGTTTTAGCAATGGCGAGTATTTTTCTTTTTGCAAAGAAAAAGTGACGGCGTTTACCGCCCATTTGTCGCCATAACACCGCACTTCTAATGCCGGCTAATAATAATGCACGGATTTTATTTTGAGTGAGCTGCTGTTTTAATAACTCGGGTTTACCATAAACCTGTATTCGGTGCCCAAGGGGGCTCAGCACCGACGAGTATATATCTGCTAAACCGGCGACAACGCTCTCGTCGGTAATAGCAAAATGATCTAAACGACGATGAATATCATCTATTCGTTTACCTAATTCGTTTAAGCTTTTGTCGTTTGCGCTCAATGCGCGCTCAAGTTGCATTAAACCACCTACGTATTTAACTATTTCAACATCTTTTTGAGCGCCAGCAGTTAGCTGCGCCATTAATGTTTTGTAACCGTCACGTAAGTTGTCAGTGCCTTGATAAACATCTTCTGGCGATGCAGGCGATGTTTGGATAATACTTGAAAGTAAGATTTCTAAATCATGTTCATTATTGTTGCCGTATTGGGCAATTTTTTGAACTTGTTTAGCAGCCTGGCACATGGCGGCAAGCGCCATGACTTGGTGTTCATTCATTACTTGATCACCGAATCAATAATACCACCGCCTAAACACACATCTTCTGCATAAAATACAGCTGATTGACCAGGTGTTACTGCTTTTTGCGGCTCGTCAAATAATACACGTGCCATACCGTCTTCACCAACCAATAGGCTACAGCTTAAATCTTCTTGGCGGTAACGTGTTTTTACTGTGCAGCGAGTTGTGCCTTTAGGACCAATTCGGTCTACCCAATGCAGTTGATTAGCGTTAAGACCGTTGCTGTATAGACGAGGGTGATCTTTACCTTGGCCTACAATAAGTACGTTACGTTCTAAGTCTTTATCAACAACATACCATGGCTCACCAGAGCCTTCTTTCATACCGCCAATTAACAAGCCTTTGCGTTGTCCAAGCGTATGGTACATTAAGCCTTCGTGCTCACCTACGTTGTTACCGTCAGTGTCTTCGATAACACCTGGCTGTGCAGGTAAGAACTTTTGTAAAAAGTCTTTAAATTTACGCTCACCGATAAAGCAAATGCCAGTGCTATCTTTTTTATCGTGAGTGATTAGGTCTTGCTCTTCTGCTATGCGGCGTACTTCAGGTTTTTCGATATCACCTACAGGGAATAAAGTTTGGCTGAGGTGCTCGTGGCTTAGCGTATATAAAAAGTAGCTTTGATCTTTATTGTTATCAAGTCCGCGACACATTACGTATTTGTCATCGCGAAGCTCACGGCGAACATAGTGACCTGTTGCAATAAAGTCTGCGCCGAGTGCTTGAGCTGCAAATTCTAAAAAAGCTTTAAATTTAATTTCTTTGTTACACATTATATCAGGGTTAGGTGTACGGCCTGCTTTGTACTCTGCTAAAAAGTACTCAAATACGTTGTCCCAGTATTCTGCTGCAAAGTTAACAGTGTGAAGCTCAATGCCTAATTTGTCGCACACTGCTTGCGCATCTTTTAAGTCATCAGCTGCAGCACAGTATTCATCATTGTCATCTTCTTCCCAGTTCTTCATAAACAGGCCTTCTACTTGGTAGCCCTGTTGTTGTAATAAATACGCAGATACAGAAGAATCAACACCGCCGGACATGCCAACAATGACTTTAATGTGACTATTTTCGCTCATGAATAATTTCGCTTATACAGATTGCTGTTAACTTGGAAAGGCCGCGATTATAGCATGTATTTTGTTTGTGCTTAAAGAGACTAAGGGCGCAAAGAGGGGAATTAGTCAGTATTTTATTTATATATCAAATAGCAAACTAGCCTATATACCCAAACCACCTCAAGATACGGGTTTCAGTTGGAATTAAAAATGATTTAGGCAAGACATTAATTACAAGTAATAGTGGCCCAATTGTTAAAATTAATAACGTAGTATGAATCGTTTTAAACCGACTCTTTGGGTGCTTCACAGGCTTTTATTCTCTGCGTTGTAATTTTTAAAAGGGGCTGTAATTATTGTAAAGTAACACCTTGATATTAAGTATCTGTAAAAACTAAATTGTGCATCTCTAGGTGATTGTGCTCTAAAGTGTTGGGAGCTTAATTTATCAATTTGTTTAATTAAAACGATATATTAAAGCACCTATAGGTGCTTACATTAGGAAGAAAACAACAATGGTTTTTATTTAACTAGCCGTTGTAAATTGTATCTAAACTCAAAGGTGTTTTATTTAAGCTATCCTTAAAACATTTCAGAACTAAAGAGCTTCTGAGTGGCAATGTTTTTATTTGCTCAAACGTATACCAATCGGCGCTGATTATATCGTTATCTATTGGCACTGGAGTTTGTATGTTATCGGGCGCTTCAAATAAAAAACAGAACCGTAAATAGTGCACTGCGTTATCAGCATGCAAATTATACACACCTAAAAAGCTGACTGGCTCAAGCGCTAAGCCTGTTTCTTCAAGTAGCTCTCTGCTTGCAGCTTGTGCAAGAGTTTCGTTTTGTTCTAAATGACCCGCAGGTTGATTGTAGCAAACCTGCTGTGTAAATTTATCGCGCTCTTTGACGAGCAAAAACTCATTTTGCTTTTTTACTATTGCCGCAACTGTTACATGCGGTTTATGCATCAACCAGCCCTTTAATAACTCTGTACTCACCTGAGTTAATATCATCTAAGGTATAGTTGCCAATACTGTAGCGAATGAGGCGAAGTGTAGGGTGGCCAATATGCGCAGTCATTCGGCGTACTTGTCTGTTTTTACCTTCATTAATGGTAATACTTAGCCACGTGGTAGGGATTGCTTTTCGCTCGCGTACAGGCGGGTTACGAGTCCAGATTGTAGGCTCATCAATTATTTTAACATTAGCGGGGAGTGTAAGCCCGTCTTTAAGCTCTACGCCATTACACAAAGCATTAATTGATTCACTTGTTGGTTCACCTTCAACTTGTGCCCAGTAGGTTTTATTGGTCTTTTTATTAGGTGCCGTTAAGGTATTTTGTAATTTTCCGCAGTTTGTTAAAAGCAATAAACCTTCACTGTCTCGGTCTAATCGTCCTGCTGCGTATACTTCTTTAATAGGAATAAACTCTGCAAGCGTTTGTCTGTCGGCGTCATCTGTAAATTGGCATAGCACATCAAATGGTTTATTGAATAACACAATTTTTCTGTCTTTAGATGCTATTTGTGGCTTTATTTCTCTTTTATCAGAAGGTGTTTTGTTAAGTGCACTGCGTGAATAAGTTCGCCCTGTACTTCTTTTAGGTTTGGCTTGTGTTGCTTGATTATTGCTTGATTTACTTCTCATTAGATACACCTAGCTGGTTTTGGTAATCCGGCAATTTTAGTCGCTTGCTTTGCAGGGCCCTTAGGGAATAATTTATATAAATAAAGGCTGTTTCCTTTGTCTTCACCGAGTGCTTTAGCCATTGCTTTTACAAGCATTCTGATAGCTGGGCTGGTGTTATATTCAAGGTAAAAATCACGCACAAAGTTAATAACTTCCCAGTGTTGAACGCTAAGTGTAATGTTTTCTTGGATAGCAATTACAGGTGCAAGTTCCTTTGACCATAAAGTATGGTCGAGCAAGTAGCCTTGTTTGTCGGTTTCAATCTGTTGGTTATTAAATTCAAGCATGAGTTACCACGTAATTGATTGATTAGTTGATAAGGTGAGGGCTACAAAGTCTTCGTAGCTAATGGCTTTATCGTTATCTGTTAATTTTATTGCACGTATTTGTGCGTCTTGCTCAAGTATTAACAGTGTGTCTGCAAATTGCCTAAATTGTTTTTTTGCAAAGCAGGCATCACCTACAAGTAGCACGTCATCATCAGATAAAATTAAATTTTCTAGCTGATTTGCGCAGTAATAATTAAGCGGCTTTGAAAATATATGTAACGTACTCATAGGTTCACCACATGCTGCTGCGCTTTAATTAGTGTTTGTTGTTGGCTAAAGTTGAGTGCTTTTGCCTCTATGAGTAAATCATGTTTATTTAAACCATAATCAAGCAATGATTTTTCACACACGTATATGTTTTCAACATCATAGATTTCGAGTGTTTTAATATTTTTAAAAAAATCTTTTAAGCCAATATTGTTTGGTTGTTGATGCTTTTTTAACGCTAAAACGGCGGGGCCGCTAAACAACCAACTGACATTTTGATCAACAGCAGCAAATATCAATGTCATATCAAGTGCATCACGAATATTTAAATCGTCAAATGGGCTGCACTGACTCATTACTAATACGTTTATCATTTAAATTGCACCCATTTATCAGCGTCGCTTGCAAACATTGCAAATTCAGCTAACCCTGCGACTGTAAATACACCTGTGTTTTTAATATCTAACCCGCGCTTTTGCGCGGCGGTAACACACAGCATTAAATTTAGTTTTTGATCAGCGAGTTGCTGCCAAAATGCTGAAATTTGAAGTTCGTCTGAGGATAAATCAAAGTGGGTAGATGCATGATAAATGCCTTGCTGATATAAAAAAATAGCATCAATAGTGTGCCCTTGGGCTAAACATGCGTTCGCAAACTTAACTAATCTTTGCGTGGTATCGTGATCGGATGGTGGTGTATGTAATGAAAGAACAAAGCGCGACAAAACAATTCCAATAAAAAAGCCCCAATTAAGGGGCTATTTTAACAGAACTATTTAATTAGTCATCACTTGCGCCAAGTAGAGCAAGTAAAGACGTAAATAAGTTATACACGTTTAAGTATAAAGATACTGTTGCGCGAATGTAGTTGGTTTCGCCGCCATTAATGATTCGGCTTGTATCAAATAAAATTAAGCCAGACATAATCAATACAACTGCTGCATTAAGCACCATAAACATCAATGAGCTACCAACAAAAATATTAACAATGCTTGCTACAATCACAACAATTAAGCCAACCGTTAAAAAGCCACCCATGAATGAGAAGTCTTTTTTAGTGTTTAGTGCATAAGCAGATAAACCAAAAAAGATAAGTGCAGTAGAGCCCAGCGCTTGCATTATAAGCATTGGGCCATTAGGCATTGCCGCATAATGGTTAAGTAATGGACCTAAGCCTGCGCCCATTAAACCTGTAAAAGCAAACACCCAAAATACGCCTGATGCTGTATCTGCTTTTTTATTTACAACAAATAATAAACCGAACGAAACAAGTGTAAACACAATTCCCATAAAGTAAGGTAATTGTAGTGCCATTGAAATACCGGCTGTAACTGCACTAAATGCAAGTGTCATAGCTAGTAAAAAGTAGGTGTTTTTAAGTACCTTGTTTGTTTCAATGGTAGACATTACCGGTTTCGCGGTATTGTACGATTGATTAAACGCCATTGTAGAGCTCCTTTAAGTGAAACGTGTGTGTTTCGATAATTTAACTAAAATTAGATTACCAACTCTTATATGTTTGGGCAAACCTTTGTAGATCAATAGAGTTAAATATTTAAATAAATGTGCATTGGAGACTAAATTAAAAACATTTCGCTCTAACTTTAGACAAATTAATTATTTTTTAAGCACTTAAACAATTAATTTAAAAAAAAGCTTCACAAAAGGGATGGGTTTCCCTATTATGCAGGCCGAGCGGAGAGATGGCAGAGTGGTCGAATGCACCGGTCTTGAAAACCGGCATGGGTTTATAGCCCATCTAGGGTTCAAATCCCTATCTCTCCACCACTTATTAAATAAGTGTGTGGTAATTAAAGTATCATTCATTTAAATAGTTATTAGTACACTCTTACTTTTAACTTAGCAGTATCGGAGAGATGGCAGAGTGGTCGAATGCACCGGTCTTGAAAACCGGCATGGGTTTATAGCCCATCTAGGGTTCAAATCCCTATCTCTCCACCATATAACAAAAAAGCCCGCTGATTTAGCGGGCTTTTTTGTGTCTATAGAAAACTAAAATGCATTATCGTTAAATAGACTTCATATAACTGAGAAAATGAAACCAGTAATTAGCGATGAATTTGTGGTATTTTATTAGCAAGCGTGTTTTTAAAGGTATGTAAAATATGACGTTGTGGCTTAAAGATGATTTAGCGTCAAGAAAGTTGGTTGTATACAGGGCAATTTTATTTTCGATAGTAACTCTATTTATTCTATTCGTATTCCAACCTTTTGGTACAACCAACGATACTGAACCTTATAAATTACTCCGCCTTTCAGGTTACGGCTTAGTCACGTTTTGCGCTTTATTGCTTTCGGGTTTTATTGAGATACTTTTAATCCGGTTAAATCTTAGCAATAAACTTCGAATAATAGTGACCCCCAGCCTTTATATTTTAATTACTGCTTTGTTTAACCACGGATATTTTGTTGTTGCTATGTTAGGGGCTTGGCATTGGCAAAACCAAATACTCTTCATTGTATATACATTAGCAGTTGGGTTATTCCCGATTAGTTTCATATTTGTTGTCAATCGTCATGCAAAGCATATGGTCTTAACAACTGAAATAATACCGGTTGTTAAGACTAAACAGCCTTCTTGTGAAGAGGTAGAAAAAAATAACGCCCCCCCACATCGCCTAATAACACTTATTGGCGATAATAAAGGTGACAAGCTAACAATTGCGCTATCGGATATATTGTTTATTAAGTCAGCCGATAATTACTGTGAGCTCGCAACGATAGAAAACGATGTTGTTTCTCATAAATTGCTGCGCATAACGTTAACTGGTTTATTAAAGCAATTACCACAAAATACATTTTTATATCGCTGTCATCGGTCTTATGCAGTTAATTTACAATTAGTCGCAGTAAGTAAAGGGAATGCCGGAGGGTTACAGTTATCGATGAACTCATTTGATTTCACAATTCCAGTTTCGCGAACTTATGTTGATACCATTAAACAGGCCTTGTTGTTAACCCCTGATGTTTGTTGATGGCCCCAAAAACGTGTAGTTAGCACCTAAAAATGAAATTTAACCCTAATTGATCGATTTCATAATTAGTGATTGCCATGATTAAGTTGAATTTAAAATTGTAACTTAAGAAGGTACGTATGAAACATACAATTAAAGCACTGCTACTAATCGTCACATTTATATTTTGTCATTACATGATGAAAGAGTTCTGGGGGGATAACTGGGTAAGTGTCCTATCTGCTCTTGATCAACAATCAGCCCTTTTGTTATTTCCCGCTAAATACTTATTTATTTATGGGCCATTGCTAGTTGTGGCAACATTATTATTTAAACATGAGAGTTGGTACAACGTTTTAGGTGTCGACATTGAAGGTTTTCAACGTTATTTACTCGCAGCGGTGGTCTGTTGCACACCTATGGTGATAGGTTACGCTTATTTAAGTAACGCGCTAAACCTTTCAATTACGGGAATAATTACAGGTTCAATATACGCGGGAGTTTTTGAAGAAATAATTTTTAGGGCTGCTTTGTTCGGCGTGTTATTTCGTTTTTGCCGTTGGGGGTTTATTCCCGCCGCATTAATTAGCTCAACGATATTTGGTTTGGGTCATATTTATCAAGGACACGATGCTATTTCAGCTGTGATGGCTGTTGCAATTACAACAATAGCAGGAACTTGGTTTGCGTGGTTATTTTGCGAATGTGGATACCGTATTTGGTTTCCACTATGGATGCATATATTTATGAATGCGGCTTATGGCATATTTAGCATGTCAGGTGGTGCAGCAGGGGACTTAAAAGGCAATTTGTTCAAGGCGACTGCAATAATTTTAAGCATACTCTACGTAAACTTACTTATCCGTCGTGGTAAGCCGCGTCAAATAACACTCTCTACATTATTTAAGAAACGTCCAGGTTTTTCGTCTCAACATTATAAATTAGCAACACAAAACACTTAAAGGAGATAATAATGTTTGAATTATTTTTAATTATAATGATTTTTTTGTCGCCTTTTTTACTTTTAGTGCTAATTAAAAATTACTTTACTAATAAAGCGACTGCTAAAGAGACGTTACTTTTATTACAAGATAAAAATCAGAAAAATACGATTGTTACGATGCAAAAAAAGTTAGACTTTTTAGTTGAAAGAGTCATAGTGCTTGAAGAGTTGGCGATAAATAAAAATATCGATTTATCACAAAAAATAGCTCAGTTGTAACTGCTGAGCTATTTGTTATTTCTTTTAAAAACTGGGCTTTATTAAATTACCTAGCTTATATGTTGTATGTTTTATCATCATAAATTACGACCATAGTCTCTATTTCTAAGCTTTAGATCTTGGTGCATGCTTAATACATTAAATTTTATATGCTGTATTAAGGATTATTAGATGAAACATCAACTTGCAAAAAGCGTCGCGCTTTCATTATTGTCCCCAGTAATTATTGGCAGCTTGCTAGGTTTGTATTATGCGTTAACGCTACAGGGTGATTTCTTATCTGTATTTTTTCAACTGTTGATGACGGCTATATCAAATGCACATATTGTAGGTTTAACAATGGCGGCCTTTGTTGTGCCAGGATACTTACTGATGTTTAAATATTCTAAAGTTAATTATTCGGGTGTTTTAACACTCGGTTTATTAGGTGGCGCTATATTTAGTTACTTATTAAGTGCCTCAACTGGCGAGATATTTTTGATTAATAGTGCTATGTCAGCATTTGCTGCTGGACTGTTTTTATTTGGTCTTCGTAAATCGGTAAAAAAATAATCGCAGCATTATTAACCAAGCACGCTGATAAACGGTGCGATTTCCTTTTTTTTACCTCCAAAAGGTTCCAATTTTTCACGACAAAGAGTACCTTTAGCTACTGTATGTTTAATAAGAAGTAGTTTGGTATGCAAAAGCAAGATTTTTACCAGTCATTAGTTAAGCAAACGCAATCGCTGATAGCTGGTGAATCTAATGTAATTGCCAATTTGGCAAATATAAGCGCGCTATTATTTACCTCTTTAGAAGATGTAAATTGGGCGGGCTTTTACTTTATGGATTCTCCTACTGAATTAGTACTTGGCCCGTTTCAAGGCAACCCTGCATGCATCCGTATTCCAGTAGGAAAAGGGGTATGTGGAACTGCTGCGGCAACCGCAGAAACACAATTGATTGAAGATGTTCACGCTTTTGACGGGCATATAGCCTGTGATGCAGCGTCTAACTCTGAAGTGGTTGTACCTATCATGAAACATGGTAAAGTATTTGCAGTACTAGACATTGATAGTCCAAGTATTGGCCGATTTGATGCTGATGACAAAGCTGGCCTTGAAGCATTAGTGAAATGCTTAGAGGCGAGTCTGTAATGAAAGATTTGCTAAATGTTCAAGACTACCTATTTGCTGTGCAAGATGTTGGCGACTGGGAAGGCGAAGAAGAACATGTAGCGGAAACGCTCAATGATTTAATTCATATTGCATGGGATCGTCTTCCAGATGATTCAGAATGTGAATTTATTGATGAAACAATTAATGGTATTTGGGAACACCTTCGAGGTGATATGGCTGTTATAGAAGCCGATTTCGAAGAGTTGGTCGACTGGGTAATACACTACGTCGATTCGTCCCTTGATGAAAAGATGTGAAAAATAGGTTCTAAAATGGAAACCACAAACAAGCTAAAAGATATTAATGAAGTGTTGGAATTTTTATATCAAGAATTCCCACAATGTTTTAAACAAAAAGATGGCATCAAGCCGCTTAAAGTCGGTATTTTTAAAGATATTGCTGAGCGTATTGAAGGGTCTGAAAAAGTAAGTAAGACTCAAGTTCGTCAAGCGCTTAGAAAATACACGTCTAACTGGCGTTATTTAGAAGCTGTGACTAAGTCAGAGTTTCGTATTGATCTTGATGGCAATCAAGGTGAAAAAGTTGAGCAAGAGCATATCGACCATGCGCAAAAAGCATTGGAAGAAAGCCGCGCTAAAATGGCAAAACGCAAAAAACAACAGCGTCCACGTCAAGATTCTGATTCTAAATCTTTCAAGAAAAAACCAGCTCATGCTAGCAAAGCAGGCGATAAAAACGCACCTGCTGCTAACAAATCTGCTAAAGCAGCGCCGGCTAAACGTTCAGGAAAAATTGAACCTTTACCAGCAACTGAGGTCAAGGTTAATAATAAGGTTAAGGTTAAACTTGGCCAAGCACTTGTAAATGCAGTAATCACTGAAGTGAACAAAGATGACGTTCATGTTGAATTAGTGACAGGTATGCAAGTTAAAACCAAAGCTGACAGCTTATACATCGTTTAAGTTGTCAATAAATTAAGGAGTTGTGTATGAGTAAAAAGTTTACGCTCATTCCGTTAGTTGCTGCCCTGTTTTCAGGTTCATTATTTGCTGCTGTAGAAGCCGTCACAATTGACGATTTACCCCAGCTTAAGCAAGAGAGTCAACATGGTACTGCTAGCAAACGAGTGGCTAGCTTATTTGCTCGTTCACACTATACACCGGTTCGATTTAACGATGAGCTTTCTAGTAAAGTGTACGATCGTTATATCGAATCCCTTGATTTTAATAAAAGCGTTTTCTTAGCAAGCGATATCGCCTCTTTTGAGCAATACCGTGATGACTTTGATAACGCTATTACTACCGGCAAATTAGATTTTACGTTTGATATTTTTAACTTAAGTCTTAAACGCCGTTTTGAACGTTACGAGTATTCACTTACTTTACTTGAAAAAGAAATGACGTTTGATAAAGAAGATGAATACTTTTTTGACCGTGAAGATTCAGCATGGCCGGTGTCTCAAGCTGAGCTAGATGAAATTTGGCGTGAACGTGTAAAGTACGATGCACTGCGTTTAAAAATGACAGGTAAAGATTGGGAAGGCATTAAAGAAGTGCTGACCAAACGCTATAAAAATGCAGAAAAACGTTTAGTACAATCTAATTCAGAAGATGCTTTTCAAATTGTTATGAACTCACTGGCACGCAGTATTGAGGCGCATACGTCTTATTTATCGCCGCGTCGTGCAGAGCAGTTCAAAATGGATATGGACTTAGAGCTTGAGGGCATTGGTGCCGTATTAAGCCCTGATGAAGATTACACAGTTATTCGCAGTTTAGTGCCGGGAGGCCCTGCAGATAAAACAGATCAGATCAAAGCTGATGATCGCATTATTGGTGTTGCCCAAGATGGTGAAGAATTTGTAGATGTAATTGGCTGGCGTTTAGATGACGTAGTTGATTTAATTAAAGGTCCTAAAGGGACTAAAGTACGTTTGCAGTATTTAAAGGGTGTTGACGCTCATGGTGCACCTAAAGTTGTTGAAATCACGCGTGATAAAATTCGACTTGAAGATAGAGCGGCTAAATCAGAAGTATTTGAAGCAAAATACTCTGATTTAACAAGCAAAGTAGGCGTGATTGAAATTCCTGGCTTTTACAATAACCTTTCGAAAGATGTAAAAGTTGAATTAGCTAAGCTTAAAGAAGAAAAAGTTGAAGGTATTATTATCGACTTACGCCAAAATGGCGGTGGTTCTTTATATGAAGCAACACAGTTATCTGGTTTGTTTTTCGATCAAGGTCCTGTTGTTCAAATTCATACCTTAAATAATCGTATTGAAGAGCAGAAAGACCGTGACGGTATCACTTATTACGATGGTCCTTTAACTGTTTTAGTTGATCGTTACAGTGCCTCTGCTTCTGAAATATTTGCAGCAGCAATGCAAGATTACGGTCGTGCGGTTATAATTGGCGAGCAAACATTTGGTAAAGGTACTGTACAGCAGCACAAAGGCTTAGGCCGCGCTTACGACCTATACGATAATGCGCTGGGTAGCGTGCAATATACAATTGCTAAGTTCTACCGTATTAACGGTGGTAGTACGCAACATAAAGGTGTTATTCCTGATATTTCGTTTCCATCTGCAATCGATCCTGCAGAGTGGGGTGAAAGTAAGCAAGATAATGCACTTCCATGGGATAGCATTGTTAAAGCGAAATACAAAAAACTAGGTAATTTAACACCTATTATTACGTACCTAGAGAAACAGCACGAAGTACGAATTAAATCAGAGCCAGAATTTGGTTATGTATTTAGCGATATTACTTTATATAACGAAGAGAAAGACCGTAAAACTATCTCTTTGGTTGAAGCTACGCGCATTAAAGAAAAGGACGAAGGTGAAGCACGTGCACTTGTACGTACTAACGAACGTCTTAAGCGCTTAGGTAAAGAGCCGGTAGAAAACTTAGACGATTTACCAGAAGTAATTGAAGAGCTTGACCCATTTTTGGAAGAAGCAGCATTAATTACTCAAGATTATATTAATTATGGTCGTATAGCTAAGAAGTAACAACTGGTTTTACCTCTATAAAAAAGGCGCTTTAGCGCCTTTTTTACTACCTAAAATTTACTAAATTGTTATAATCTCTGATTACATAAAGTTGAGCTAGATCAATCATGCTCAATTAATGCGCTTTACGTGCTAAAAATAATAATTAAACACACAGCAAGTGTGCAGGAGTCTCTACTTTGAAGCTATTGGATGATAAACCAATCAAGCCCGCCTCGTTTTTTGATGCATTAATTCCTATCACTGTATTAATTTGTTTGCTTGGTGCAGCCGTATACTTATTTGGTGATAACTCTTCTTCAGGTCCTAACCAAATTGCACTTTTATTTGCTACTTTTGCAGCGGCTTTAATTGGTCTTAAAAATGGTTATACGTGGAAAAAGTTAGAACAAGCTATGATCGAAGGCATAACACTTTCGCTTGGTGCTATCTTAATTTTACTTATGGTAGGTGCGTTAATTGGCACTTGGTTACTTTCGGGCACGGTACCCACTTTAATTTATTATGGCTTACAAGTTATAAACCCTAGCTGGTTTTATGCAGCGAGCTGTTTAATTTGTGGCATTGTAGCTATGAGCATTGGTAGCTCTTGGACTACGGCCGCTACGATAGGTGTTGCCTTATTAGGTGTTGCAACGGGTCTTGGGCTTGAGCAAACAGTAACGGCTGGCGCTGTTATATCTGGCGCGTACTTTGGTGATAAGCTAAGCCCGCTGTCTGAAACAACCAATTTAGCGCCAGCAGTTGTAGGCGCTGATTTATTTGAGCATATTCAACACATGCTATGGACGACAGTACCGAGCTTTGTAATTGCACTTATTATATTTATATTCATGGGATTTAATGCAACGGCTTCAAGCGAAGCAGGGCGTATTGATGAAATAACAGCTATTTTGCAGCAAAATTTTAATATTGGTTTTGAAATGCTGATCCCGCTAATTGTATTATTAGTTTTAGCGATTAAAAAAATGCCAGCCTTTCCTGCTATCTCTATTGGTGCTGTTGTGGGCGCTATTTGGGCTATGTTATTTCAGTCAGATTTAATTGCTAGCCAAATTGATGTGTCTCAAGGACAGTTAGTAGGTTACTTTAAGCTTGTTTGGACTACGTTTTTTGATGGTTTTAGTATAAGTACAGGCGATGATAAAATGGACTCGCTACTTAGTGGTGGCGGTATGTCAGGAATGCTTACAACTACGTGGTTGATTATGACTGCACTGATGTTTGGTGCCATCATGGAAAAAACGGGCCTTCTGGACATTTTTGTTAAAAGCATACTTAAAATAGCTAAAAGTACGGGCTCATTAATTGCAGCAACAATTGCAACGTGTATTGGTACAAACGTTATAGCAGCCGATCAGTATATCGCGATTGTTGTCCCTGGCCGTATGTTTAAAGATGAATATGAAAAACGTGGTTTGAAGCCTGTTAATTTATCTCGTACATTGGAAGATGGCGGTACAATTACTAGCCCACTTATTCCTTGGAATACTTGTGGTGCTTACATGCAAAGCGTTTTACTAATAAACCCTTTCGATTATGCACTCTACGCTTTCTTTAATTTAATTAACCCTGTTTTAGCAGTTGTTTATGCCTACTTAGGTATTAAAATTTTACGTATTAAACCAAAACAATCTGCCTAATTTTAATAGCGCCTTTTAACTTTAAAGGCGCTATTTTGGAGTATCTATGACTGAATCAAGCAAACCTCAAGCACAATACCTTAAAGACTATAAAGCCCCAGACTTCCTAATTGACCACACAGAGCTAACTTTTGACTTACAGCCATTATCAACCAAAGTAAGCTCTTTGCTAACACTTACGCGTGTTGGTGATAAAAAAACACCTTTAGTACTTGATGGCATTGACTTACGTTTACTGTCTTTATCTGTTGATACGGTCGATATAACTGATTATGAAATTATTGGTGAGCAACTAATAATTAATAATCTGCCAGATAATTGCCAATTAAGCATTGTTACTGAGATATCACCTGAGACGAATACCTCTCTAGAAGGTTTGTATTTATCAGGCGGGGCGTACTGCACGCAGTGTGAAGCGCAGGGTTTTAGAAAAATAACCTATTATATGGACCGCCCCGATGTACTAGCCACATTTGATGTAACTGTTATTGCAGATAAAAAATACCCGCAATTACTTTCTAACGGTAATCAAGTTGATAGCGGTGAAACACAAGATGGTCGTCATTTTGTGAAATGGCAAGACCCATTCAAAAAGCCAAGTTATTTGTTCGCACTTGTAGCAGGCGATTTTGATGTTTTAAAAGATACCTACACAACTAAAAGCGGCAGAGATGTAGAGTTAGCATTGTTTGTTGATAAAGGTAATTTATCTAAAACACCCCATGCTATTGCTTCACTTAAAAAAGCAATGCAGTGGGATGAAGAACGTTTTAATTTAGAGTATGACCTTGATATTTATATGATTGTAGCCGTTGATTTTTTCAACATGGGTGCGATGGAAAATAAAGGGCTGAATGTATTTAACAGTAAATGCGTATTAGCCAATCAAGAGACAGCGACAGACAAAGACTATCATACGATTGAATCTATTGTAGGTCATGAGTACTTTCATAACTGGACTGGTAATCGAGTTACTTGCAGAGATTGGTTTCAGTTATCGCTAAAAGAAGGTTTAACTGTATTTAGAGACCAAGAGTTTAGTAGTGATTTAGGTTCTCGTGCACTTAACCGTATTGATGCGGTTAAAGTAATGCGTACACATCAGTTTAGTGAAGATGCAGGCCCTATGGCTCATCCAATTCGTCCTGAGAAAGTTATTGAAATGAATAACTTTTATACTGTCACTGTATACGATAAAGGTGCTGAAGTTATCCGTATGATGCACACATTATTGGGTGAAACTAACTTTCAAAAAGGCATGACTCTTTATTTTGAGCGCCACGATGGGCAAGCAGTTACATGTGATGACTTTGTAAGTGCGATGAGCGATGCATCAGGCGTTAATTTAGGGCAATTTAAGCAATGGTACAGCCAATCAGGTACACCGCGTTTAAATGCGGTTCAAAACTTTGATAGCAGCTCTAATACATACACTTTGACAATAGATCAAACAGCACCGGCTAATCAGCCAGATAATAAACCACTTCATATTCCATTTGCTATTGAATTACTTGATGCCCATGGAAAAAGTATTGCTCTGCAATATAAAGGTAAAAAGCTAGATCATGTGCTTGATGTAACAAACACGACTCAAACATTTACCTTTGATAATATAGTAGAGAAACCAGTTGCTGTTTTACTCGAAGATTTTTCTGCGCCTTGTATTTTAAATCAGCAAACAACAGAGCCAGAACTATTACACATTATGCGTTTTGCGCGCAGTGATTTTTCACGTTGGGATGCACAACAGCAACTATTTATTAAAGCCGTTAAAGCACAAATCACCGATGCAACGAATAGTGTATTAAGCAGCGAAATTATAAATGCGCTACGTATACTTATAAACACTAAAGAGGGCGATTTAGCTTTAATTGCAGAGCTGTTTAAATTACCAAGTTTTGACACGTTAGCTGCTGAATTTGATGTAATACCTGTTGATGAAATTATCAAAATAACAGAAAAGTTTGAGCAACAAATTGCTGATGAACTTGCTGATGAGCTGCTTAGTTGTTACGAATCTCTTGAAGATGATGGGAGTATAAGTGCAAGCGCAGTTGCAAACCGTGCCTTGAAACAAATATGCTTACATTATCTAGCTAAAACACAAAAGCCAGAAGCTGTAACCTTTATTAAGGAAGCCGCAAGCTCGACTAATATGACTAATTTACTTGGTGCCCTAAGCGCTGTGGTAAAAGCTTCACACCCTATTAGAGACGAGCTTTTGAGTCATTTTGATAGTCAGTGGCGTCATGATGTTTTAGTGATGGATAAATGGTTTGCACTGCAAGCGATGCAATCAGGCAGTAATGCTATAGATGATATTAAAGCACTTTACGAACACCCGTGTTTTGATTTTTCAAATCCTAATCGTGTACGTGCACTTGTAGGAAGTTTTAGCCATTTTAATACAGCGCAATTTCATCGGTCTGATGCCCAAGGTTATGCGTTATTAGGTGATTTACTAATAAAACTTAATGCAATTAATCCACAAAATGCATCGCGTATGCTGACACCATTTATGTCGTGGAAGCGTTACGATGATGTACGCTCACAAGCAATGAAACTGCAATTACAACGCTTAGCCAATTTAGATGGCCTAAGTGCTGACTTGTATGAAAAGGTTGAAAAAGCGCTCGCATAAATGATTGAGTATTATTTTACCCTAAGATTGAGCTATAACGAATGCATGGATTACTACCATGGTCGTTTTAGCTCATTACAAGTTGTAGAGGATGGCGGTAAAACGATTCGTTTTACCGCTACATATTTAAGGCCCTTCATTTCGAGCTTGGGTGTACGTGGTCGTTTTAGACTCTTATTAACCCCCGAAAACAAGTTTATCCGCCTAGAACGAGTGGCCTGACACTCGGTTTTTATGTTATATATACATAAAAATATTGTATTTTTGTTAATTTCAATTTGTCCTATTGTTAAATTACGTGTATAAATTATCTGGTACGACGTCTTACCAATACGTAAGCGTCAACCAGAATAAAAATATATGACTGATTTTAGCGAGTATTTGTAATTTTTCAGATTCGCTTCTATCGTTATGATTACACTAAAAACAATAACTTGATCACACAAAATGACCCGCGACAGGGGGGAACCAAAATGATAAGAAGATCGCTTTTTGTTAAAAATAAAATCGCTATAGGTTTAGCAGCCGCTAGTTTAGGTTTATCTGCAGCCAGTACTCAAGCTGTAACATTTGAAGCTGGGGGTTTTGATATTACCTTCGATTCAACCTTTTCATATGGGCAAAGTGTCCGTGTAGAAGATAGAGACTTTAGCTTAATTGGTAAAAGTAATAATCCAGCTTTTGACTGGACAGGTTACAACCCTGCGCTAAGTAACACTATTTACTCATCACAAGATGTATGGGCACAACCGGGCTCTTACTCAAACAATGGTGATGCGGGTAATTTAAATTTTGACAGTGGTGACTCATTCTCAAAACTATTGAAGGGAACACACGACCTTTCAATAAATAAAGATAACTACGGTTTGTTCACTCGCTTTATGTATTTTTATGACTTTGCATTAATGGATGGCTATCACGCTTATTCAAATCCTACATCTGGGCAGGGTGTTGATCCGTGTGATGATAAAGACACTAAAGCACAAAGTTGTGCCGACATACGTTTACTAGATGCGTTTGTATGGGCCGATTTTGATTTAAACGACGGAAATAATCCTTTATCTGTTCGTTTAGGTCAGCAAGTAGTTAACTGGGGGGAAAGTACGCTTATATCTCATGGTATTAACGTAAACCCAGTTGATATTGACCGATTGAAAGCGCCAGGCGCTGAGCTTAAAGAAGCATTTATACCTGTTGGTATGCTTTGGGCATCGCTTGGTATTACTGAAAACATCACGCTTGAGGGTTTCTACCAATACCAATGGCAAGAAACGCGTTTACCAGCAGCCGGCACGTATTTTTCTACTAATGACTTTGCAGCAGAAAATGGTTATCAGCAGAATGTTCAGTTAGGCTTTACGTCTAATCCTGATATTGATGTTGCTTTTTTAACGGATAGTTTAAATAACTTAAAATCTGACTTTGCACTAGCAGCAGCTTCTCAAGGAATTGATCCTTCAAGTGCCGAAGGGAGTGCTTTATTAGCTCAAATGTACCTTGCATATCCAACTAAGGTCGCGCTTAAAGGTAAAGGGGATAATGGTAAAACAGAACCTGAAGATGGCGGTCAGTACGGTCTTCGCTTAGGGGTGTTTTTACCTGAGTTTAATGATACTGAAATTGCGTTATACCACGTAAACTACCACAGTCGTCGTCCGCTTATCTCTGGTCGCGTATCAAACTTTTCTCAGGCTGCTATAGCTCAAGATTTAGCAATGATTATGACTACAGAGATTACCTCTGATAATGTGGCTGATTTAACTGCTTTTTCTAAAGCTGAAAACGACTATCCTGAAGATATTAAACTATACGGTTTAAGCTTTAACACCACTATTGGTGAAACAGCTTTTGCGGGTGAATTTGCTTTTCGTCAAGACGAGCCTCTGCAAATTGATGACGTAGAGTTACTTTATACAGCTATGCCAGAGCAGTTAGCGCTTGCCGGTATTCGTCCTGATTTTGCGGGTATTTCGCAAATGAGTTTTGGCGATGCTATAAGCTCTGTTGGTGCGGGTGAAGTTGCCAAGGGCTATATTGAACGTGATACATCACAAATTCAATTTACGGCTACTCATTTATTTGGCCCTTCATTAGGGGCTGATAGTTGGGCTGTTGTTGGTGAAGTGGGTGCTGTAAAAATTCATAACATGCCAGAATATGACGAAATGCGTTTGAATGTATCCGGTACTGGTCGAAGTGGCACAATTACGGGCCCAGGCACTACTGATTACTCAACATTGCAACTTGGTTTATCAAACGGCGCTGAAGAAAAATCATTTGCTACTGCATCTTCTTGGGGATACCGCTTAATTGCTAAAGGTGATTATTATGACCTTTACGATGGTATTAACTTCTCTCCTCGTTTTGTATTTTCTCATGACGTAAATGGTAATACACCAGATCCTATGTTCTTATTTATTGAAGACCGTAAATCTTTAGGTGCGACCATGAACTTTAACTACCAAAATGCGTGGTCACTTGACGTGAGCTACAACTCGTTTTGGGGCGGCGGCGATATTAATACTTTCTCAGACCGCGATTACGTTTCTTTTAACTTAAAATATTCTATTTAGGGGTAACATTACTATGATTATAAAACCTACCCTCATTGCTACTGCTTTTTGTAGCTTGTTTGCAAGCAGCGCAGCTTTAGCTAAATTAAGCGCTGATGAAGTTGCTCAATTAGGTCAAAATTTAACGCCATTAGGCGCTGAAAAAGCAGCGAATGCTGATGGCTCTATTCCTGCGTGGAATAATGGCATTACATCTGCACCAGCAGGTTATGAACCGGGTATGCATCACCTTGACCCATATACCACTGACAAAGTGCTTTTCACTATTGATAAAAGTAATATCGAAAAGTACAAAGCCAATTTAAGTCCGGGTCAAATTGCGTTATTTGAAGCATACCCAGATACATTTAAAATGCCAGTGTATGAAACACGTCGCTCAGCGTCTTATCCTCAGTTTGTTTATGACGCAACTAAAAAGTTTGCACCAACAGCTGAATTAGTTGAAGGCGGAAATGGTATTAAAAATACGGCAATTGGTATTCCTTTCCCTATTCCTAAAACGGGTTTAGAGGCAATTTGGAATCACTTATTACGTTACCGTGGGCAGTCTATTGAACGTTTTGGTGGTCAAGCAGCTCCAACAGCGTCAGGCTCTTATAACTATGTTGGCTTTGATGAACAGCTATTAGTTAAATATTCAGATCCGAGTGCAACACCCGCAGAGCTGCAAGACTCAAACATTTTGTTTAAGTTTAAACAAAGTGTTACAGAGCCTGCACGTTTAGCCGGTACAGCCCTGCTTGTTCATGAAACGATGGACCAAATATTAACGCCACGCCAAGCATGGACTTACAACTCGGGACAACGTCGTGTTCGTCGTGCACCTAATGTTGCATATGATGCACCAGGAACAGCAGCAGATAGCTTACGTACTACTGATGACTTTGACATGTTTAATGGCTCGCCAAATCGTTACAACTGGACACTAAAAGGTAAGCAAGAGTTATATATACCTTACAACAGCTATAAACTTCATAGTGATAAATTAGAGTACGATGACATTTTAATGCCTGGCCACATAAACCCAGAACATACACGCTACGAAAAACACCGTGTTTGGGTTGTTGAAGCTAACTTAAAAGACGATACACGCCATATCTATAAAAAACGTGTGTTTTACATTGACGAAGATAGCTGGCAAGTACAGGTTACGGATATTTATGATAACCGCGACCAACTTTACCGTGTAGCAATGGCTTATGGCCTTAACTACTACGAAGTACCTACTCAGTGGAGTACGCTTGAAGTTTATCATGATTTGAATTCACGTCGTTATTTAGCAATTGGTTTAGATAACCAAGAAAAAATGTACGATTTTTCACAATCGTTTAACGATAACGAATTTACGTCAAGCGCATTACGTCGCGCAGGTAGATAGTTAGAAGTTAGGCACTTAACGTATGTTAAGTGCCTTTTCCTTTCACATCGCGTTTGTCTTATACCAAATCGCGCAACGCTTTCCTCAGTATATAAAGACAAACAATTCTCTCGTTCAAGGCGATTAAAATTTATGAAGTATTTAGTATATGCCAGCCTGATCATAAGTGGTGCGAGTGTTGCTCAGGATGTCCCTGAAAATGCAATCAGTGCAATTAAAGCAGATAAAACCCTACTTACTGATATAACAAACACAGGTAACGGGCTAATTGCAGTAGGCAAGCATGGTACCGTTATTAAAAGTGACACTGGTAATAAATGGCAACAAGCTGAACTTGTACCGACTCAAGTGCTATTAACAGCTGTTGACTTTAGCGATGAAAATAATGGCTGGGCATGTGGACACGATGCCACCATTATCAATACTACCGATGGTGGTATTAATTGGCAGTTACAACAAGTTAAACCAGAACTAGATAAACCCTGCCTTGATATCCTATTTGAAGATGATTTAAAAGGTTTTGCAGTGGGCGCCTATGGTATGTTTTATCAAACCACCGACGGTGGTAAACATTGGCAAAAGCGCTTTTTAGATTCGTTACTGTTTAGTGATGACAGAGATTACTTAAACGATTTAAAAGAAAACGATCCCGAAGGGTATGAAGCAGAAACAGCTTCAATTTTACCGCACTTTAATCGAATCGAAAAAACAGATAACGGATTAATGTTGGTTGGTGAAATGGGTTTAATGGCCAGAAGCATTGATGATGGCGAAACTTGGCAAAGGATTGAGGAAATTTATCCTGGATCATTCTTTGCAGTTGCCTCTGATAGCACGCAAGAAATTGTAGCAGGGCTTCGAGGTAATGTTTTTGCAAAGCAAAATGGCGAACAAGAGTGGCAGCATTTCGAAAATGTAAAAACTGCGACGATCAACAACATCATTAATTACAATAACAAACAATGGCTCATGCTCGCCAATAGTGGCGTTATTTTTCATCTTCAAGATGGGTTACTCACCCATGAGCAGTTAGCCGATGGTAAAGCAATTTTAGATGGCGTGATTTTAAATAACAAACTAATCATGGCGACAGAAGATGGCATTAAAGTGAAGGAGTTAACCCCTTAATGCATAAGTTACTCGATTTTATTGAAAAGGCGATTTTTAGACATCGCCTAATTATGCTTATAAGTTTTGCGCTTATAAGCTGTTTACTGGTATTCAAAGCAACTCAAATTCAATTAGATGCCTCGTTTAATAAAAACATCCCGTTAAATCACGACTATATGAAAGTATACACTAAGCATGAAAAACAGTTTGGTGGTGCAAACAGTATTTTGATTTCAGTGTGTGATGACAGCGGCAATATATTTAATCCAGAGTTCTTTACTCAATTAAAAGCGGTTCACGATCAGCTTTATTTTATTCCTGGCGTAAATCGTCCATTAGTTAACTCTATATTTTCACCCAGCGCTCGTTTTGTTGAAGTAGTCGAGGATGGCTTTGCAGGCGGTCCAATTATTCCTGCTAACTTTAAAGCGGATACGCGTGGTTTAGGTGTTGTAAAAGAAAACATCGAAAAAGCAAAAGTGGTAGGACGTATGATTGCCAGCGATTACTCGTGTGCAATGGTAACGGCCCAGCTTTTAGAAACTGATCCTCAAACTCAACAAAAATTAGACACTTTAGCTTTTGCACAAAAGCTAGAAAGTGATTTAAGAGAACCTTTAAGTACAGATAAAGTAAGTATTCATATTATTGGTTTTGCAAAAATGGCAGGTGATATAGCTGAAGGCGCAAAAGGCGTGGTTGTATTTTTTGCCATTGCTATCGCCTTTACATTTATTATGGTTTGGCTATTTTGTGGTAGTTTGAAGTTAACCATTTTACCTATTGCCTGTTCTATTATTGCAGTTGTTTGGCAACTTGGCCTGCTTTCAAGTTTAGGCTTTGGCCTTGACCCTATGTCTATTTTGGTGCCGTTTTTAGTATTTGCGATTGGTGTAAGCCATGGTGTGCAGATGATAAATGCGATTGGTAAAAAAGTAGGTGAAGGAAAAAGTACTCGTATCTGTTGTCAGTCAAGTTTTAGGGCTCTATTAATACCCGGTGGTATTGCACTACTTTCAGACACTGTCGGCTTTTTAACATTACTTACTATTGATATTGGTATTATCCGCGAACTTGCTATTACAGCGAGTTTAGGTGTAGCCGTCATTATATTTACTAATTTAATTTTACTGCCAGTTTGGGCATCGTACATGAACTTTGAAAATAGTGTACATATTCAATCTGGCGACGCTGCAAAGCCTAACATGCTTGATAAAATTAGAGACCTTCTTGTAAAAGCGACAGATCCTAAAATCGCTAAAATGATTATTGGTTTTACCCTTGTTTTATTTGCACTAGGTTACTGGCAAGCAGATAAAATGCGTATAGGCGACTTACACGCAGGCGCGCCATCTCTGCATCAAGATGCGCGTTATAATCAAGATACATTTTTAATATCAGACAAGTACACTATCTCGTCAGATATCTTAAAGGTAATAGTCGAGGCATATCCTGCAGCATGTACTGAACATGATGTGATGCAGAGGATTAGCCGTTTCCAATATAAAGTAGAAAATGTGACCGGTGTGCAGTCTGCTGTTAGTTTGAGTTCTGTAGCTCAATCGGTTAACGCAGGGTACAACGAAGGCAATCTGAAATGGCAGAGTTTGCCACGAAATTCAGCAAGCTTAGTACAGTCAACATCTCGAGTAGAAACGAGTACAGGCCTACTTAACGGGGATTGTTCGGTTATGCCTGTGATTATATTTTTAGATGATCACAAAGCACAAACTATCGATACTGTGATTAAAAGTGTTAAGCAATTTGCTAAAGAAGAGGGCACTGATAAATTAGCATTTAAATTAGCGTCTGGCCCTGTTGGTGTAATGGCAGCGACTAATGAGTCGGTTGCAGAGGCGCAAATACCAATGATGCTTTACGTTTATGGTGCCGTTATTATTTTATGCCTAATGAGCTTTAGAAGCGTAAAAGCAACAATAGCCGTAGTATTGCCGCTTTATATTGTATCAACACTTGCACAAGCACTTATGGTTCAATTAGAAATAGGCTTAACCGTTTCTACACTGCCTGTAATTGCGTTAGGTGTTGGTATTGGTGTTGATTATGGTATTTATATACTGTCGTCAATGATGGGGCAGCTTAAGCAAAACGTACCACTGAGTATTGCTTATCGTAATGCACTTGTTGAGCGTGGTAGTGCTGTATTGTTTACAGGGATTACATTAGCTATTGGTGTGAGTACGTGGATATTCTCAGATCTTAAATTCCAAGTTGATATGGGTATATTGCTAACCTTCATGTTTTTAGTAAATATGTTAGGTGCGGTATTGTTATTACCCGCTATTGGTAGCCTTCTCTGGACTGACCAGAAAAAATAATGTGAATAATTTTGCTCCTAAATGGCCTGTAAAGGCCATTTATATCTACAATTTGTGAATAGATGACCAAATAGCTGAAATGCTTAAAATGTTTTCATCGAAAAGGCTGTTTATTAGCTGCAAAAGGGTTAGAATTTGATTGACTCCACGCTAATGAATAGCTGTACAAATTTCTGCTCCTGAGCAGTAATAGATTAAGGAACATACAATGACACGAAATGAAGGCCAAGCCTCGGTTATCCTAGATAATGTCTGTAAGCTGATCCAGAAAAAAGTTCGCGCTGATAATGTGTTACTCGTTGAGAAATTCGCCAAAGCCTTGTACAGCAACATGTCTAAAGAGGATTTGGCAAATCGCAACGATAGTGACCTATATGGCGCAGCATTAAGCCTTTGGAACGCACTAGAAAAAAATACTACCGACGACGCTGTTATCCGCGTTTTCAACCCTGAAGTGGCAAAAGATGGCTGGCAGTCATCGCATACAATTGTAGAAATTATTACTAAAGACATGCCGTTTTTAGTTGATTCTGTTCGTATGGCCATGACTCGTGAAAATATCGCCTCTCACTTATTACTTCATTGCCCATTAAAAATTAAGCGCGATACAAACGCTAAAATTTCTGGATTATCAAATTTAAAAGCAGAGCAAGAATCTTCATCTACTAAAACAGTATTCTTTATTGAAATCGACCGTCAGACAGATTCTTCTGTGATTGAGTCTTTCAAAAAAGAGTTAGAATCGGTTCTTGTTGATGTGTCAGTTGCTGTTGATGATTGGCAACCAATCCGTAAAAAATTGATGGCAGTGACCAAAGAGTTACCTAAGCGTCATCATAATAAAACAAAAGAAGAAGTGTCAGAAACAACAGAGTTTTTAGATTGGTTAGCTAAAGATAACTTTACCCTAATGGGTTACCGTGAATATGAACTAAGCCCAGTTCAAGGTGATTACCAATTAAAAGGTAAAATGGAATCAAGCCTTGGCTTGATGAAAAACTCTACTGAAGAACACACACGATTATTATCAGAATTACCAGAAGTTGCTCGCCAAGAAGCACGTAGTAGCAACTTATTGATCTTAACTAAAACTAACTCTGTTTCTCGCGTTCACCGCCCAGCTTACATTGATTATGTAGGTATTAAGCGTTTCGACGATGAAGGTAATGTAATTGGAGAAGACCGCTTTATTGGTTTGTTCTCATCAAGCTTTTACAATAACAGCGCTACTGATGTACCCGTATTAAAAAGTAAAATTAATCGCATTATGGAAATGTGTGATTTTGCTAAAGGCACGCACGCTTACAAAGCTGTTTTAAACATTTTAGAAACCTACCCACGTGATGAGCTTGTTCAAGCGCGCGAAAGTGAGCTACTTGAAGTTGCTATGGGTGTTTTACAAGTACAAGAGCGCGATATGTGTCGCTTGTTTGTACGTAAAGATGCGTATGGTCGCTTTTTATCTTGCATGGTTTATGTACCTCGCGAGCGTTACAACACAGCCCTGCGCCGTGAAACGCAAGATATATTAGCTAATGCATTTAATTCTGACGATAAAGTCGAATTTACTACTTATTTCTCTGAGTCAACACTGGCGCGTACACATTACACCGTTCGTGTGACCGACAACAAGATCGAATATAACGTGAAAGACATCGAAAACAATTTAGTAGAAGCTGCGCGCACGTGGGAAGATAAACTTCAGTCTGCACTTTTAGAGTCAGCGGGCGAAGCACGTGGTAACGATTTAAATCGTAAATATTGTAATGCGTTTGCACGCTCATACAAAGATGAAGTACTGCCAAGTGCTGCGGTTGTTGATATCGAAAAGTTAGAATTACTTAGCGATGAAAACAAGCTGGAAATGCTTTTCTACCGTCCGCAAGAAGAAGCTAATAGCAATATTGTACGATTAAGCTTATTCCATAAAGACGAGCCAATTCACTTATCTGACGTTATGCCAATGCTTGAAAACTTTGGTCTGCGTGTTGTTGGTGAAACGCCATATTCAGTTAAAACAAGCGATGGGCGTATTAATTGGATAATGGACTTCTCTATGCTTATTGACAGCAAAGGGATGGCAGACTTTGATAAGATTTCAGCACGTTTTCGCGCTGCATTAACCAATGTTTGGGGCAATCGCCTTGAAAATGATGGTTTTAACCGTTTAGTGTTAATGGGTGGCTTAACTGGCCGTGAAGCCTCTATTTTACGTGCTTATGCTAAGTATATGCGCCAAATTGGTGTTACGTTCTCTCAGACTTACATTGAGAGCACATTTGCTAACTACCCAAATATTGCTGCGCAAATTGTTAACTTATTTGCTAAAAAGTTCTCAGTTAAGAGCCCAGCAAGTGCTAAGACACTTGAGAAGCTAAGCACGCAAATTTACTTAGAACTTGAAAATGTAGCAAACCTTGATGATGACCGCATTATACGTTTATACGTAGATATGATTGTTGCAACGCTGCGTACTAACTATTTCCAAAAAGATGATGCAGGTCAGTTTAAGTCGTATGTATCATTTAAAATACAACCTAGCTTAATTCCGGATGTACCGCTTCCTCTTCCAGCGTTTGAGATTTTTGTTTATTCTCCTCGCGTAGAAGGTGTGCATTTACGTTACGGTAAAGTCGCGCGTGGTGGTCTGCGTTGGTCTGACCGTCGTGAGGATTTCCGTACTGAAGTACTTGGCTTAGTTAAAGCGCAACAAGTTAAAAATACAGTAATTGTACCTGTTGGTTCTAAAGGTGGCTTTGTATGTAAACAACTACCTAGTGAGCGCGAAGCGTTTATTAAAGAAGGCCAAGAGTGTTACAAAATCTTTATCCGTGGTCTTCTAGATATAACAGATAATATTGAGCGTGGTGAAGTAGTGCCAGCGCGCGATGTTGTTCGTCACGATGAAGATGATGCATACCTAGTAGTTGCCGCCGACAAAGGTACTGCAACGTTCTCTGATATTGCTAATGGTATTGCAAACGAATATAACTTCTGGTTAGGTGATGCATTTGCATCTGGTGGCTCAGTGGGCTACGACCATAAGAAAATGGGTATAACGGCTAAAGGCGCATGGGAGTCAGTAAAACGTCATTTCCGTGAAATGGATATCGATTGTCAAACTACCGACTTTACAGTTGTGGCAATTGGCGATATGGCGGGTGATGTATTTGGTAATGGTATGCTGTTATCTAAGCATATTCGTTTACAAGTTGCCTTTAACCATATGCACATTTTTGTTGATCCTAACCCTGATGCTGCTACATCTTACCCAGAGCGTGAACGTTTATTTAATATGCCGCGTTCATCTTGGGAAGATTACAACAAAGAGTTAATTTCTGCCGGTGGTGGTGTTTTCTCTCGTGCTGCAAAATCAATTACGCTTAGCCCTGAAATGAAAAAAATGTTGGGCACTAAAAAAGCAACTATGACTCCAAATGAGTTAATGAAAGCCTCATTAATGATGGAGTTTGATTTACTGTGGAATGGCGGTATTGGTACATACATTAAAAACTCTAAAGAAACTGATGCAGATGTAGGGGATCGTGCAAACGATGCACTACGTATCAACGGTAGAGACTTGGGCGCTAAAATAATTGGTGAAGGCGGTAACTTAGGCGCAACTCAATTAGGTCGTGTTGAATTTGCAGCTAAAGGCGGTCGTGTAAATACTGACTTTATTGATAACGTAGGGGGTGTTGCCTGTTCAGATAACGAAGTTAACATTAAGATTTTACTTAATGGCTTGGTTGCTGAAGGTGACTTAACGCGTAAACAACGTGACGAGCTACTTTATTCAATGACTGACGAAGTATCTGAATTAGTATTAAAAGACTGTTACCGTCAAACGCATACTATTTCAATTACGCAGTCTAAAGGTACTTCAACACTAAAAGAAAAGATTCGCTTTATTCATGCGCTTGAAAAAGATGGCAAGTTAAACCGTGCTATCGAGTTCATTCCAAGCGATGAAGAATTAGCAGAACGTGCAGCAGCGGGTAAAGATTTAACTCGCCCTGAGCTTTCAGTGCTAGTGTCATACGCAAAAATGGTATTAAAAGAGTCGTTAGTAAGTGATGAAATTACTGAAAACCCTTATTACCGTCAGTTGCTTGTTAAGTCATTCCCGCGTCCACTACGTGAGAAGTTTAACGATGCGATGGATAATCATCCGCTTCGTAAAGAAATTATTGCAACTAAACTCGCTAACAGTATCGTTAACGATATGGGTTTAAACTTCATGGTACGTATGCATGAAGAAACCGGTGCTAATGAAGCTGAAATTGCAATGTGTTACTCAATTGCTAGCGAAATATTTGAAATGCGTGATACATGGTCTTCTATCAGTGCACTAGATAATAAAATACCAGCAGCGGTTCAAACTGAAATGCTTTACCAACTTCGTCGCACTGTTCGCCGTACAACGCGTTGGTTCTTACGTCATCGTAATAAGGCACAAACGATTGAACAAGGAATCGAATTCTTTGCTCCAACATTTAAAGATTTAAGCGATAACTTAAATACGTACATGATTGAAAAAGAGAATGACCGCATTGTAATTGAAGCTAATAAGTTAATTGATGCCGGCGTTCCAGCAGATATAGCTAAGCGCATTGTTTCTTTATCAAGCTTGTTTTCTGTGATGGATTTAGCTGAAGTTGCTAATAGTTCAGGTAAGAGTATTTCGATGGTATCGAATACTTACTTTAAACTAGGCGCAAGAATGGGTCTACATTGGTTCTTAGAGCAAATTACAAAGCAACCAGTCGCAAATCATTGGCAAGCGCTTGCTCGTTCATCTTATCGTGAAGAGCTTGATTGGCAACAACGTACATTATCTGAAGTTGTATTAAATAGCTTTGAAGGTGATGAAAGCGATGTTGATAGTCAAATAGATGAGTGGATGGATAGCCAAGATTTATTACTTCAACGTTGGAAACAAATGTTGGCTGAGTTCAAAACATCACAAAGCCATGACTTTGCTAAGTTCTCGGTTGCACTGCGTGAACTAATGCTACTAAGTCATAACTGTGATACATCAGGAAAATAATTTAGCTTTAATCAGCTATTTGTTTAGTAAATAAATAACTGATTGTTAAAATTGTTATACAATACCTCAGCCTTGTCTGAGGTATTTTTTTGTCTGGAATTTAAAAAGAGGATTATATTGATGTTTTATGATTTAGCTCGCCGTTTTATGTTTACCCGTGATGCGGAGTGGGCGCATGAGTTTGCACTTAATAATCTTCGTCGTTTTGCTAATACGCCTCTAAATTTAGCTTGGTCACAAAATGTTTCAGATAAACCCGTAAACTTTTTGGGCCTTGAATTTAAAAATCCTGTAGGGCTTGCTGCTGGCCTTGATAAAAATGCAGAATGTATTGATGCTTTTAGCCAAATGGGATTTGGTTTTATCGAAGTAGGTACAGTGACGCCACGTCCTCAAATAGGTAATGACAAGCCACGTATTTTTAGGCTGCCAGAGTCAAACGCAATTATTAACCGTATGGGTTTTAATAACAAAGGCGTTGATAACTTAATTGAAAATGTAAAAGCAGCTAAATATAGCGGTGTACTGGGTATTAATATAGGTAAAAACAAAGATACGCCGAATGAGCAAGGTAAAGATGATTACATTCACTGTATGCGTAAAGTATTTGAGCACGCCTCATACATTACAGTAAATATTTCATCGCCAAATACACCTGGGCTTCGTGATTTACAGTACGGTGCAGCGCTTGATGATTTACTACAAAGTCTTAAAAATGAACAGTTAGATTTAATTGCAAAGCATAACAAACAGGTTCCAATGCTGGTAAAAATTGCACCGGATCTAGATCAAATACAAATACAGCAAGTAAGTGAGTCACTTTTAAATAATAAAATTGATGGTGTAATTGCCACAAACACAACGCTTGAACGAGCCGCAGTCATCGGGCAGCAATATGCAGAAGAGGCGGGCGGTTTATCAGGTCACCCTGTTAGAATGCGCTCTACAGAGATAGTAAGTGAGTTAAAGCGCTTAACACAAGGTAAGTTACCAATCATTGGAGTCGGTGGTGTTGACGATGCTACATCTGCAAAAGAAAAGTTAGATGCAGGCGCAAATTTAGTCCAGGTTTATACTGGGTTCATCTACAAAGGTCCACAATTGGTAAAGTCGATCGTTAACGGCTTATAAGGATCAGTTATCTAAGCTTTTGATCGTTCAATAAATGTTCTAAGTAAACGTTTTATAAATGGTCAAAAGCGGTTATACTCTAAACAATAATAATTATTAAACATTCCCAAGGAGGAGCAAATGTTACAAGCATCAAAGCAATGGCAGTGGATTGCTTGTCCTGATAAAAATCGTTTGTTACTTGATTTAAATGACGACATGCAATTATGCACGCCTTATAAATTAAGACAAGTTACCGATTCTGTTTTTAAAAATCCACGTTTTAGCCTTGAAGATGCTGCATTTTACGAACAAGTTTATAATTATTTAGATGGTTTTGAATTGTGGTCAGCAGCTCAAATTTGTCAAATATCATTAAATGCAACCGCCGTTAAGTACCACTTAAAACCTGTACTAGCTAAAAGTTGGTTTTTTAAAGAATACACTGGTACAGAGCCAAGTGTAGAAGCGATAGTTAAATTAACGTCTAAAGCGCAATCGGGTGATTTTTTAATTGTAGAGCATTGCCCTGATGCATCTATTTGTTTAAATTTAAGCGAAACCTTTAAATTAGACGAAAACTTATCTTTAGCGCAATTTGAAGTAATCCGTATTTTGAATAATCGAGTACACCCCATCCTAAATCAGCAATACCAAAGTCAAACTGCCTAGGGTCTGCTGATCTTTGCGGATTAAAATTTGTTCAAACTAGGGGCTATTTAATCGCGGCGCGAGATTTGTAACCTAGTGGGCTCGATAACTGCTCCTGCGTTATTCTACTGGCTTACATCCATGTAAGAATAAGTAAAAACCGAGCAAAGCTTCCGCGTCCTGCTCACGCCCCTTACCTACATCCATGTCATAGGTAGGTACTTAAGAAAAATTTTAAGTGCAGCCTTAAAAATTTGGCTCTACCCCA
>NZ_JADYXE010000033.1:0-55143 GCF_015864465.1 Pseudoalteromonas sp. SWN29 | reverse complement strand
TTGGCTGTTAGAACTCAATCTGTACGAGTGCCCACACAGATGATTGCTTTATATTGTTAAAGAACGTTTTGAGTCGCTTTAGCGTCTCAAGGGATGCGAATAATACACCCTTTATTTTTCGAGTCAATACTTTGTTTTAAACTTTCTTTCGACAATTTAAAACCGAAGTTTTATTTAACTCTCTGAGGTAGTTCGTGCCTCGCTATGCGTTGGCGTTTCCCGTCTCAGTGGGGTCGCATTATAGGGAGATCCGAAAACAGATCAACCCTTTTTTAAAGAAAACTTGAAATAATATGCTGTTCGCACATATTTACATCGAAATGGTTACTTTAAACACTAAAAAGGCCCTGATGGGCCTTTTTAATTAGTTTACTATGAGCTTCCACCCAAGTTTACCTTGTTGTTTAGACTCTTGTTGTAGCTCGCTGGCCATTAACGGATGATCTTTTAACCAGTTACTTTCAAACTTAAGGTCTAACACTTCATTTTTAGCAGTTAACTCAAACTTAGGCAGTACATCGTCTTGTCTGCGCATTGATAAGATGACTGCTATTCGTAGTAATCTCACTATATATTGCGCTAATAGACTATTTACGCCGAGTGAATTAAAACAGCCTTTTGGAAAATCTGAACGATGCGCATCTGCTACCGCTACTATTAATTTATGCTCTGACTGTGAAAAACCAGGCATATCGGTATTTTCCAAAATATAAGCGGTGTGTTTATGGTACTGCTTATACTCTATTAGTAATCCAATCTCATGAAGCTGCGCTACCGCTTTTAAAAGTGGTAACCCATTTAAGCTTTCAATTGGCCAATCTTTATCAATACTTACCGCTAACTGCATAGCCAAGCTTGAAACTCGACACGCTTGTTTTTGATCAACGTGATAACGACTCATAAACCCATCAACTGTGCGTTTACGAATGTCGTTATTATGAAACTCCGGAACCATACTATACAAAACACCTTCACGTAGTGCTCCACCCGCCAATCCCATTTTTTCTATTTCAAGAGATTCAAATAGTGCGATTAAGATAGCGAGTCCTGATACAAATACCAATCGACGGTCTTCACTTAATCCAGGAAGGTCTAGCGCTGCAATAGTGCTAAATGCAATTGCTTGCTCTTTTATGGTGTTTAGCTTTTCAAGTGTGAGTAAGTCGTCAAGATTTTGAGCGACCATAATTTCTTGAATTGCTTGTACTGTACCAGAAGCGCCTGATGCAATTTGCCATCCAGCTGCTTTATATTCTGGAGAAATTTCATCAATGACTGTACGAGCCGCTTTTATTGCTGCGTTAAAGTTACTCTTACTTAGTTGGCAATCTTTAAAGTAGCGTTCAAGATAGGTAACACATCCCATATTGAGGCTTTTGTAATGTAAGGCATCAAATGCTTTACCAATTACAACTTCGGTACTTGCACCACCAATGTCAATAACAAGCTGTTTACCAGTACAAGATGAAGTATGAGCAACACCTTTATAAATTGTGCGCGCTTCTAATTCTCCGCTAATAACATTAATGTTATGGCCAAGAATCTTTTCTGCATGATTTTTGAATACTTCGGCGTTAGTTGCCAATCGTAAGGTAGCGGTTGCTACTATGGTGATGTTTTTATCTGGGATATCTTGTAGACGCTCAGCAAAAAGGGCAAGGCATTCCCAGCCTCGCTGCATTGCTTCAGTGCTTAATACATTATCTTTATCGAGCCCTGCGGCTAATCGGACTTTGCGTTTAACACGTCCAATTGTTTGTAGACCGCCAGCAATTGATTTGGCTATAAGCATATGAAAGCTATTTGAGCCTAAATCAATAACTGCGTATACATTTTTTTGCGGTTTAAGTTGCCCCACCGTTCAAAAACCTCTAGTTACTACTACTTATACAAACGGTCGCTTACGACCGTCCTTTTTGGTAACTATTATTTGGGCGACGTCCGCTGTTATTACTGCGATTACGTGGACCATTTGAATAGTTGCGCTTTCTTTGAATAATAGGCTGAGTTAAATCATCTAGCAATGCTGTTTTATCATAATGCGATAAAGGAATGCTGTGCTCTATATATTCTTCAATTTCATGCAGGTTATATGCATATTGCTCACATGCAAAACTAATTGCGTGGCCTGATGCACCTGCACGGCCAGTACGACCAATACGGTGAACATAATCTTCGCAATCGTCAGGTAGGTCAAAGTTAAATACATGACTTACTTCAGGGATGTGAAGACCACGTGCTGCAACATCGGTTGCCACCAAAAAGTCTAAGTCGCCTTTACTGAACTGCGCTAATATAGTTTGGCGTTTTTTCTGGTTAACATCACCAGTAAGCATACCAACACGATGACCATCAGATTTAAGCCAAGCATAAACTGTTTCACAACTGTGCTTGGTATTTGCAAACACGATTGCTTTCTCTGGCCATTCTTCTTCAATTAAGGTTAACAACAGCTTAATTTTATCTTCTTGCGAAGGATGAAATAGCTCTTCTTGAATACGTTTACCCGTTTTAACGTCAGGTTCAATTTGAACATGCTCTGGGTTTGTCATGTGTTCAAACGCTAACTCTTGTACGCGATACGATAATGTGGCAGAAAATAATAAGTTTAAACGCTTTGATGTATCTGGCATACGATCGAACATATAGCGAATATCTTTGATGAAACCTAAATCGAACATACGATCAGCTTCGTCAAGCACGACTACCTCAATTTCATTAAGGGTGTAACAGCCTTGCTTATACAGATCTATTAGGCGACCTGTAGTACCAATTAAAATATCAACGCCTTTTTCTAGTTGTGCACGTTGTTTTTCGTAATCTTCGCCACCATATACTAAACCTAAGTTAAGATTACAGTGCGGCGCTAAAATTTTAGCATCTTTGTGTATCTGAATCGCAAGCTCCCGAGTAGGGGCCATGATCAGGGCTCTTGGATGTTTACTAGGTGCTTTGCTAGATTGTAATAACCGATGGCACGTGGCAGTTAAAAACGCCAACGTTTTGCCTGTACCAGTTTGAGCTTGGCCCGCGATATCGCGTCCATCACAAATAAAAGGTAGGCATTTTGCTTGAATAGGTGTGCAATATTCAAACCCATTCTCGGTTAAACCGGCAACCACTTCCGGTGCGATAGCAAAGTCTGAAAACTTTTTATCGGTTAAATGTGTCTTAGTCATAGCGTTTAAGCATAACGTTTAAACTTGCAATAAGAAACAAGAGTGTTTAAATACGCACTAAATATTTCGCCTAACTAAATCGGAGAGCGCAATGAGCGAGAAAATAATCCAAATTACTGACGATAGCTTTGAAGCTGACGTATTACAATCAGACAAACCAGTACTAGTAGATTTCTGGGCTGAATGGTGTGGACCTTGTAAAATGATCGCCCCTATTCTTCACGAAGTTGCTGATGAATACGACAGCCGTGTGACTGTTGCTAAATTAAACATTGACCAAAATGCTGGCACACCGCCAAAATTTGGTATTCGTGGTATCCCTACTTTACTTCTTTTCAAAGATGGCCAAGTAGCTGCAACGAAAGTAGGTGCTCTTTCAAAAACTCAACTTATCGAGTTTTTAGAAAACAACATCTAACTGTAAGCTAGAACAATAAAAAAGGGCTTTTTGCCCTTTTTTTAAATTTATTTTGTATAAAGACTGGACGCTTTGCCAGTGAACTGCTAGTTTATAAAGCCAACTAATCCTTAGTTATATTCAACAAACCTCACTCAACGATCAAAGCGATTTTGAGTATGACAACTGTAATAAAGAACCCACCAATATGCATTTACGCGAATTAAAAGACAAGTCCATTAAAGAACTTGTAGACTTAGCTGAGTCCATGGGGCTCGAAAACGTAGCCCGCTTAAGAAAGCAAGATATCATTTTTGCCATTCTTAAATCCCATGCCAAAGGCGGAGAAAATATCTTCGGCGGCGGTGTATTAGAGATTTTACAAGATGGTTTCGGCTTTTTAAGATCATCGGAAGCCTCTTACTTAGCTGGCCCAGATGACATTTATGTTTCACCTAGCCAAATTCGCCGTTTCAGCATGCGTACTGGCGATTCAATTTCAGGACTTATTCGTCCACCGAAAGATGGCGAACGTTACTTTGCTTTACTTAAAGTAAATGAAGTTAACTTTGATAAACCTGAAAACTCTCGTACTAAAATTCTTTTTGAAAACTTGACGCCGTTACACGCTAACGAACGTTTTCGCATGGAACGTGGTAACGGCAGTAAAGAAGATATTACAGCCCGTGTACTTGATTTAGCATCTCCTATTGGCCGCGGCCAACGTGGTTTGTTAGTAGCGCCGCCAAAAGCGGGTAAAACAATGCTACTTCAAAATATTGCGCAATCAATTACGCATAACCATCCAGATGCAACATTAATGGTATTACTGATTGATGAGCGTCCGGAAGAAGTAACAGAGATGCAGCGCCTAGTTAAAGGTGAGGTTATTGCATCAACGTTCGATGAACCAGCTTCTCGCCACGTACAAGTTGCCGAAATGGTTATTGAAAAAGCAAAACGCTTAGTTGAACACAAAAAAGATGTTGTTATCTTATTGGATTCAATCACTCGTTTAGCACGTGCTTATAACACCGTTATTCCTTCATCAGGTAAAGTACTTACTGGTGGTGTAGACGCTAATGCATTACACAAACCTAAGCGCTTCTTTGGTGCTGCACGTAACGTTGAGGAAGGTGGTAGCTTAACAATCATAGCTACAGCGCTTATCGATACTGGCTCTAAAATGGATGAAGTTATCTACGAAGAGTTTAAAGGTACTGGTAATATGGAATTACACCTTAACCGTAAAATTGCGGAAAGACGTGTATTCCCAGCTATCGACTTTAACCGCTCAGGTACTCGTCGTGAAGAATTACTAACAAAACCAGATGAGCTTCAAAAGCTTTGGATTTTACGTAAAATTGTTCATGACATGTCAGAAATTGATGCTATGGAATTCTTAATCGATAAACTATCGATGAGCAAAACCAATAACGAATTTTTTGATTCGATGAGACGCCAATAAACGCGTTTTAATTGAATAAAAAAAGCGCCTTAGGCGCTTTTTTTGTGTCTGGATTAAATACAGTTTAGCTTTCATACCAATTCCATTAAGTATGTGATCTAAATTTTACGCCGAAAAAATAATTCAGTTCTAGGCGTAAATTGATGTAAATGGTTGTTCCCTTTGCGAAATTCACAACAAAGAAATGGGTTGTTTTAGCAAGTAAAATAGATCAGCTATTTATTGGAATTGGTATCATTATACTTTTTTAGTACGCTCTGCAGCGAAGTAACTAACGTTTTAAAGTCATCCCCACTACTCTTTTGGGTTCTACGTATAAGTGCTCTATCTAAACTTTTTGCTGATTGCGCAATTTCATCTAAGCCAAACATTTGCGCTGCTCCTAATATGCGATGACTATCTTTTTGTAGCGCATCTAAATCCTCGCTTATAAAATGCTGAGTAATTGTTTCACTCTCTAAAGCAAAGCTTTGCTTAAAGCTAATCACCAAATCGCTTATATCAATTTCAGTATGCTTTGTAATTGGCTGATTCTCTGCGCTATTGAGGTGATTAGAAAGTGCTTTATAAAATGACTCTTTGTCGATCGGTTTACCTAAGTAACCAGTAAATCCAAGCTCTAAATAACTATCTACTTCATGGCTCATAGCATTTGCGGTTAAAGCAAAAATAGGCCGTTCAAAACCACATTTCTTTAATAGTGTAAAAGCAGAACGCCCATCCATCACGGGCATTTGAATATCGAGTAAAACTAAATCCGGATACTCTTGTAAGCACTTCTCTACCGCTTGCTCACCATTCTCTACAGCAATAACCTCCAGCCCCATTGAGCGTAAGTAGCGGCTTATTAACCTACGATTGTCAGGATGATCTTCTGCAAGTACAACCCGACCAGCCAATTGCTTATTTGCCTTAGGAGCACTTTGATTTTCAATCATGCTTTGCGATTTATTTACTTCTGCACAGGGTAAGAAAAACGAGAATTGACTGCCTTTTTTATATTCGCTTTGTACGCTTATATAACCGCCCATCATAGAGGCCAATTGTTGCGATAAGCTAAGGCCTAAGCCCGTACCACCAAAACGGCGGCTAATACTGTTATCTGCTTGGCTAAAGCATTCAAAAATAAGCTTTAACTGTTTAGAGCTCATACCTATACCGGTATCTTTTACAATAATAACTAGCCCCTGCTCACTCTTATTTAAAGCAATGATAACCTGCCCAGAATGAGTGAACTTAATAGCATTTGCACATAAATTTATCAGAATCTGCTTTACGCGAATCAAGTCGAGCTTAGTGTAAAATTCATTACCCACTTGATTGTCTAAAATAAGGTGTAGATTTTTTGCTTTTGCTTCGGTGATAAACATTGCGTGCACATCATTTACAAGCTCTACAATATCAAAGCATGAAATATTTAACTCTAATCTATTGGCTTCAATTTTACTTAAATCGAGTACGTCGTTTATTAAGCTTTTTAAATGATCGCTATGGCGCTGAATTACTCTTAACTCATCTTTAAGTGATTCTGGCTCATATAACCCATTAATTAAAGCATCTGTTTGCCCTAATATAGCTGTGAGAGGGGTGCGAATTTCGTGGCTAATATTAGCTAAAAACTGACTTTTAACATCGTTGGCTTCTCTGAGCTCTTGTGCAATCGCCTGTAACTCGGCTGTGCGCTGCGTAACTTGTTCTGTTAACAGCTGCTTTGCACGTTTTTCTGCACCACGACGATAAAGCGCAATACCTGTTACAACAACTAAAAGTAACAGTAAAAAAGAGAATAGAGTAAGCTGGGAACGCTGCGACATTTTTAGCTTTTGCACACGGCGATCTTGTTTAAGTTTTTCTATTTCTTGGTTTAATTGCGTTGCTTTAAATTGGTTTTGAAGAACTGCTAATGCATTGATAATTGCCGTACTTCTAAGTTTTCGTTGCTCACTAATATACTTTTGCTGCAGAGCCATAGCGCTTGAATAATCACCTTTACTAGCCTCAAGAAGTGCTTTAGCGCCTAAGCTCTCCCTAATTATTCGCTCACTGCCATATTCATGAGCAAGTAAAATAGCTCTATCTAAATTTATTTGAGCCTCTTCTAAATCTCCCTTAACAAACTGAATTTTAGCTAGCGCGTGTAGCGCATTGAGCTCTAAATTATGGTTATCTATTTTAAGCGCATAGTGCTCACCTAATTTAGCTTGCTCGTATGCCTCATCAACTTTTTTCAATACTAAATTAGTATTTGCCAAATTAGTATATTGTGTAGATAACTTATTATAATCATTGGCTGAAATATAATAACGCAGCGCTAACTGATAATAATGTAGTGCTAAATCAAATTGGTTACTCTCCATATGAGCAACACCCATATTATTATATACCTGCGCAATACCGCTTTTATCATCTAATCGCTCATAAACCTTAAGCACATCTTGATAAAGGCTAAACGCACTATCGTAGCGTGATAAACGTATATAAACACCTGCTATATTAAGCAATATATCGGTTTGATCTTGCTCACTACCGTGCGCTTCGTAAATAGCTTTTGCTTTTAAATAAAACTCTAGGGTATCGCCTAGCTTATTCATATTAAAATAAGCCAAGCCAATATTATTTAGTAAATTTGCTTGTTCAAGTAATTGTTCATTTTTTTCAGCTAATACTAGGGTGCGGGTATATTCAGTAATAGCCTTTTGAAATAAGCCTTGATAAAAAAGTGCCACACCTTGCATTTTTATTGCACGGAAGTGCTCATCAGGAAAGAAAGTATCTGAGGTATGTTGTTCTAGTAATTTAAAATAGTGTAAAGATTCTTTAAAATTATCAGCCGATAACGCACTATTACCCAATGCTGAATAAACAGCGACACGCTCTTTTTTAGAGATGTTTTTATTAGTGAGTAGCGTGTTTGCTAATTGTAATTTAGGCTCCCACTGCACTTCGTTTTTGAATTGCTCAAATAGCGAATCAGTATCTTGGGCATAGCTAGGAGCTATTAATACACAGCATATAGTAAATAAGAGGCATTTAAACTTGCCCAGCATAATTTTAATCCTTCAAACCGTTACTTATATCAGTGTAATCTTTATTGAAGATACACCAACTACTAGGGCCTAAACAATGCTTAACCCACTGATTGATGAGATTTTTGAGCTAATATTAACAAAGCAGGTTTGGCAAGTTCATACTTTAGCAGCAGAACTGACAAACCGCAGCGCAATTACAACTCTCGATAAAAGCCCTGAACGTGATTTATTTAAACGTAACTTTTTAATTATGAATGCATTGTACCAACTTCAGGCACAATTGCGTCCTCAGAGTTTACTCATTTCAACTCTGCATATCGAGCTTTTAGAAAAAGGAGCTAATAGTTTAGTAACAACAAGTGAAAATTTGCGAGATTATTATTTAGATTGGCATAATTACGATACCAGTGAAGAGCAGATTGATACGCTTTTAAATAGCTTTTGGCGTCAATTTAAAACGACGTCACCACAACAGACTTTAAACGAAAGTGAATTTAAAGCGTTGGCTTTAGAATGGAAGTTACCTGAAAATTTTACGCTTAAAAACCTTCAAAAACGCTGGCGACAGTTAGCATTAAAAATGCACCCAGATAAACCAAATGGATGTGAAGTGAAGTTTAATAAAATAAAATTACAATACGAGCAGCTAAAGGTAGCTGCTCGCTAATTTGTTAATTTAGCCTTTTAAATTAACGAGTAAGACGACGTGCGCGTATCTTACGCCCTTTAATATTACCTTCGGTTAATTTACGGAGCGCAGGTTTTAATGAGTTACGCTCAACAGCAACAAACGCTACGTTATCAAGTACATTAATTTTACCTACCTGACGACCTGCAACCCCATCTTTACCCGTTAAAGCACCTAAAATATCACCAGCGCGCACTTTTTGTTTTTTACCTGAATCAATCATCAAAGTAACCATTTCAGGGCGGTACGGCGGTTTATCTAATAAATTAAACGACGGCATTTGCTCTGGCGTAATATCGCGCTCGTAATGCTCCCCTATTTGAGCAATTTTAAATGCTTCTGCTTCACCGTAAATAGAACATGCAATGCCCTTTTTACCAGCACGTCCAGTTCGGCCAACACGATGCACATGTGTTTGCGTGTCATGCGCTAAATGGTAGTTAATAACCATATCCATGTCATCAATATCTAAACCACGTGCTGCAACATCGGTTGCAACAAGTATTGAAGCACTTTTATTTGAAAAATGGATTAGCGTACGCTCACGATCACGTTGTTCTAAATCTCCATGTAGTGAAACAGCACTAAAGCCTTCATCAGCTAAATCATCACACACTTGTTGTGTTTCTACCTTGGTATTACAAAATACAACACAGCTTTGTGGCGTAAACTTAAGTAGCAATAATTTAAGTGTTGGGTAGCGCTGCTTATTGTTATCCATTTTGTAGAAGTACTGCTTAATTGTACTTTTGGCTTGCTCTTCTTCTACTTTAACCATTTCTGGATTTTTAAGTACACGTTTAGCAATTGCTTCAATCGCTCTTGGGAATGTTGCACTAAATAACAATGTTTGACGATTCTGTGGAATACGCTCAATAATTGCATCAAGTGTGTCTTGAAAACCCATATCAAGCATTTGATCGGCTTCATCAAGCACCAGTGTTTCAACATCGTCTAAACGTAAAGTACCTTTACGAATATGGTCATCAACACGCCCGGGCGTGCCAACAATAATATGTGCGCCATGTTCAAGTGAGCCAATTTGAGGACCAATTGATACACCGCCACATAACGTTAATATTTTAATATTGTGGATACCGCGCGCTAATTTGCGCATTTCAACCGCAACCTGCTCAGCAAGCTCTCGGGTTGGGCATAAAACTAACGACTGAATACGAAAGCGTTTTACGTTTAATTTAGCGAGTACGCCCAAACTAAACGCAGCAGTTTTACCTGAACCGGTTTTTGCCTGAGCAATGATGTCTTTACCAGCAAGTACAGGCGGTAAACTTTGCGCTTGTACAGGTGTCATGTGGGCATAGCCAAGTGTTGATAAATTATCAACGAGTCCAGCTGGTAAAGCCAAAGATGAAAAAGCAGTTGAAGTCACAGTAAGTTCCATAGCAATAAAAATAACATGGGAGAAAGCCCCACTAAATATGCTGCTAATAATAGCAGAATTCGCAATTGGCAACCATTAACAAACACATTATAAAGCATGTTAATGAAAGGTGTTGAAAATGATAGTGATTTGCATTAGGATCTCGATTGTTTTTTACATAACTGCGCTGGAAGCAATCAATGAAACTGAATTCTCTTTACATAGCACTATTGGCAAGCATTACAACAAACGCATATGCAAACTCTACCGACCTTGAACGTATAGAAGTAAAAGGTAGCTACTTTAACGATTACAAAGTAGATAACGCCAATGGCGCAATGAGAACGTCAGCTTCATTACTTGAAACAGCACAATCTGTAACCGTAATTACAGACACTATTGTTAATGAACAACTTGCCACTACCCTTGGCGAAGTACTAACAAATGATGCCAGCTTAACGGCAGGCTCACAGCAACGAAACCGTGAAGTATTTAACTTACGTGGGTTTGAGCTAAGCTCATCGACAGGTTATTTACGCGACGGGCATCAGCATTGGTCGCACTACCAGCAACCAATCGAAATTTTGCAACAAGTTGAAGTAATTAAAGGCCCATCAAGTATTTTATATGGTCAGTCAGGCCCTGGTGGATTGGTTAACATGGTAACCAAAAAACCAACTGCAACGACATTATTTAATGCCAGTGCCGATGTAGACCAACATGGTTCAACGCGCTTTATGGTTGATGCTGCAGGCGCATTAACAGAATCGGAAGATTTACGTGCTCGCGGTATTTTAGTTAAACAAGATGTTGATTACTGGCGTGAATACCAAAACGGTGAAAACCGCGAGCGTGACCGCTTTTTAGGTGCTTTAGTTGTAGATTACGATATTAGCGACAACGCATTAGTACGTGTGCATTACGACCGCACAGACGATAAAGCCGGTTTAGATACTGGCGCATGGATAGATGATAATGCCAATGTAATTGGCGATGATAAAACTATTCGTGATATGTCTTGGGCATTTACCGATATCACTGTAGAAAACGTAGGTGTAGACCTAGAAGTATTTTTAACCGATAACTGGCAAGTAAAACTTGGTTATAATGAGCAAGACTTTAAGCGCCAACGTTTTGAATCGGCACCGCGTATGCCGGGTGGCTTTACTGAAGGCGACAGCTATGAATCTCGCCCTTACGATCGTTTTGATGATTGGCAGTTTAAAACCGCATTTATTGATTTTATTGGTGAGTTTGAAACAGCTGGCTTACAGCATCAGTTTTTAATTGGCGCAAACTCGCTTGATTACTACTACGGGCAATTACGCACAGCACTGCCTAAAGAAGAATACCTTTACTATTCAGCAGGTCAAGACGAACCATCTCGTCCATCAGTAAGCTATAAAACAGATGATACAATAAGCGAAACTGAATATGACTACTACGGTATTTACGTTCAAGACTTAATTTCGTTCTCACCAGAGTGGCAATTATCGCTAGGTGGCCGTTACGATAAACAAACACGAGAAGATGCAGATAACGAATCATTTGTACCAAAAGTAGGCGTGCTTTATCACCCAAATGCTTCTGCAACTATATACGCTAGTTACTCAGAAGGTTTCGAGCCTCAAGGTAGCGAAACATTAATTGATGAAACAGATGTAAATAACGGTATGAAATTAGATGCTATTACATCTGAGCAAAGAGAAATTGGTATTAAATGGCAGTTATTTGATGACCGCTTAATGCTTACCAGTGCTATTTTTGATATTAGCAAAGAAGGTACTCTTGTTAGCGAACAGCTTGAGACGCCTATTGGCTCATTCACAAGTGAAACAAACCAAGTAGGTGAACAACGCCACAAAGGCTTTGAAATTGCAGCTCAAGGCGCTGCAACAGATCGTTTATTTGTAATGGCATCAACTATGTACCTAGATGCTAATTTTGAACGCGATGAAAAACTTGAAGGCAAACGCCCTACCGATGCACCAAAATGGTCGGCATCACTTTGGACTCGTTATGAATTAAACGATGCAATTGCACTTAATGCAGGTGCTTTTTATGAAGGCGAGCGCTTTGCCGACAGCGACAATACAGTTACTAAAGATGCGTACACTCGCGTTGATGTAGGTGCTACTTATAAGTTTAACTTAAGTAATACCGATATTAATTTACGCCTTAACATTGAAAACTTATTTGATAAAAACTATCTAGGCGGTGGTGGCACTAATAACGTAACTGTTGGCGAAGGTACAAATCTTCGTTTGGCTGCGCAATTTAGCTTTTGATTAAACGCTTACAATAATAGTTTTAAAATATAGCCCGCGTACATTTACGCGGGCTTTTTTATATCTAAACGTTTATACCTAGCAGCATAAAACTATTACAAAGGCTATTCATCTCATCTATTTTTTATCGTGTTTATTACATGCTCTAATAGTGTTAATTATTAAAAAGGCTCACCAAAATGAAAAAATTGATTACTGCACTACTGTTTACCAGCAGTATGGCTGCAAACGCTAACAGCGCCGAATTCACCCAAAAACAATTACAACAAGTAGACGAAGTACGCACTTCTGCTCTAAATAGTGATTTAAGCTATAAATTACTAGAGTCATTAACAACTGAAGTTGGCCCACGACTTCCTGGAACCGAAAACGACAAAAAAGCGGTTGCATGGGCTAAAGCTAAATTTAATGAGCTTGGTTTTGATAAAGTATGGCTAGAAAAAGCAACGTTTCCTGAATGGCGCCGTTATAGCGAAAGCGGAAAAATACTGACTCCAAGCGAGCAACCACTGCACTTAACGGCGCTGGGTAACAGTATAAGCACGCCAAAAGATGGGATCACAGCACCAGTAGTCTTGTTCGAAACACTTGATGAGTTAATTGCAGCACCAGCAAACAGCTTAAAAGGTAAAATTGCATATATTAATTACCGTATGAACCGCGATATAGACGGCAATGGTTACGGACCTGCTGTAAAAGCACGCGGAACTGGCGCTATAGAAGCGTCTAAAAAAGGCGCTGTTGCCTACATGATGCGTTCGGTTAGCACCGGTCATCATCGTTTTGCGCACACTGGTGGTAGTTACTATAAAGAAGGTGTTAAAAAAATACCTAATGTAACCATTGCTAACCCAGATGCCGATCAAATCGCACGCTTAGTCGCTTTAAATAAAGACGTATCGGTAAATATTAATGTGCAAACCGAAAGCCTTGGCGAAGGTACTGGCTATAACGTGATTGGTCAATTTAACGGTACTGAAAGCCCTGAGCAATACGTATTAATTGGCGGACATTTAGATTCTTGGGATTTAGGAACTGGCGCATTAGATGACGGCGCAGGCGTTGCACTAACAATGGCAGCCGCTAAGCATATTAGCGATGTAAAACGTCCTCAGCGCAGTATTCGTGTGGTACTTTTTGCAGCCGAAGAGCTAGGACTTTGGGGAGCAAAAGCGTACTTTGCACAGCATAAAAACGAGCTAAACAATATTGTTGCAGCCGCTGAGTCTGATTTTGGTGCCGATGTTGTATATGCTTTTGAATCGAACGTAAGCGCAGAGTCACTTCCTGTAGTACGCGCTATAGCAAAAGAGCTTGCACCATTAAATGTTGAATACATTGGTAAAAACCAAGCGAATGGTGGCCCGGATCTAATTCCACTTAAAAATGTAACGTCAGCACCTATTTTTGAACTTGCTCAAGATGGAACTGATTATTTTGATTACCACCATACAGCCGACGATACCCTTGATAAAGTAACACCCGCTAAGCTTCGTCAAAATACTGCAGCATACGCCGTATTTGCTTTAATGGCTGCCGATGCTAAAACAACAATCAAGCCTAAGGCGCAAACTAAATAACCTGACATACTTACTTACAGTTTGCAGCTTTGATTAATGCGCTCCTTGTTTTACCTTTAAGTAATTAAACAAGGAGCGTGCTTTATGTTACTTTTCAACACGAGTGAATCATTTCCACATTTTGCACAAACAATACGCTGTCCTCACTGCCAAAGCGACGCCTATCATTTAGTAAATAAAAGCCGCTATTTACGATTTAGTATTTTGCCTATACTCGCCTTAAAATTAAATTACAAACGCGAGTGCTATCAATGCGGAAAAAGCGAACCTGTAAAAATTAAGCAGCTGCCATTAGCCGAAAAACTTAGCTTCCCAAAGTACTTTATTGGTACCTTTTTATTGCTATGGTTAGTCACCTTCTTTTATCAACAGCATCTTGATACCGAAGCTCAAAAACGACATTACTTAAACGCACCAAAACTATACGATACCTACTTAGTGCAGGCTGATAAATTTACCCATGAACCTTGGACTCTTACAAACCTAAAAATTGCTCAAGTAATAAGTTTTGACGCACAATTTACTACCTTTCAAGTAAGTAACTACAGCTATAAACGAAATAACAGTATTACGCTGGCAATGCGTACTAGCCAATTAGTACAAAATGACTATTTTTCAACTAAAACAATTACTCTCCCCCGCAATGAAATAAAACGCTTATATAAAGACGACGTTATTTACGACGTACTGCGCCCTTATGCCAACAGCCTTTATGGCGGATTTGTGATGTTTCCCCCTAAACCTAAGCCACTATATAAAGGCTTAAAGCTCGATAAAAACAATCAACAGGGCATTATTTATTTTAAAGATGGATTATTTGTTGAAGCATTTGATAGCTTTAAATTAGCTGCCGAAGCGGGTTCTCAGTGGGGGCAATTAAATTTAGCGCAGATGTATCGTGATGGTGAAGGCGCTGAGCAAAATCATCAACAAGCAATTTATTGGTATAAAAAGGCTATTGAGCAAAAAAATACTAAAGCACAATTTGAACTGGAGTCTCTTTGTGAAATAGCTGAATGCGGGTAAGTCGATTAGGTAAGTTATCAATTGACTAAAAGTCGGTTTTTATAAAGCTGGCGTAATAAATACGCCAGCTATTAATTATTTTTTAAATAACTTTGTATAACCTACATGTATAAGCACAACAACTAAGCCGGCAATAACGCCTAGCAAACCATCAAATACAAGGGGTGCTAATACTTCACCAGTGCCGCCAGCAACAGACTGAGCATAGCTTGTTACATCCAACTGTATATGATGCAGCAACGCAACACCATGGACCAAAATACCGCCACCCACTAAAAACATCGCGATTGTGCCAGCAAACGCTAAAAACTGCATTAGCCTAGGTGCGGCGGCAAGCAAACCTTTACCTAGTAATTCTTTAAATTTATTAGCAGATATTTTTGATTGGTTAAGTAAATAAAGCCCTGCATCATCCAATTTTACAATACCGGCAACCAAGCCATAAACGCCAATCGTCATTATTATTGCAATAACGCAGAGCACTAAAGCCTGGTTAAGCAATGTAGCGCCTGCCACTGTGCCTAAAGTAATAACTATAATTTCGGCAGAAAGAATAAAGTCGGTTCTTATTGCGCCTTTTATTTTTTGTTTTTCGTACTCAACTAAATCTAATTTTTCATCCTCATCTACCGCTTCATTGTGGTGAGGTAAAAACTTAGCAAATACTTTTTCAGCTCCCTCAAAACATAAAAACAAGCCACCCATCATTAACAAAGGTGTTATTAGCCAAGGCAGCCATACACTTATTAATAAAGCGGCGGGTACCAATATCGCTTTATTTAAAAATGAGCCTTTTGCAACAGCCCAAACAACAGGTAATTCACGCTCAGCGGCAACACCTGTAACTTGCTGTGCGTTAAGTGCTAAATCGTCACCTAGTACACCCGCCGTTTTTTTTGTTGCTACCTTACTCATAGTCGCAATGTCGTCAAGTAAAGTAGTTATATCGTCTAATAAGGTTAAAAGGTTAGTGCCAGCCATAAAGCTTCCCAGCTCAAAAAATATTGCTATAAACATAACGTAAAGCGTAATTTTCACCAACGGTTAATTTTGCTTTGTTATTCTCATATAAACAAAATAGATAAGTCATCTAAAAGCAGTGGCTTAAAAGTAAATGGAGGAATGATGAAAGTATATTTGTCTATAGTGGCCGGTTTACTTAGCTTAACGGCATGTAACGACCCGCAAATAAGTACCACCTACTTATGTGACAAAAGCACTGTAAATCTCAATGTTATTAATCAGAGCAATGCTGAGCTTACTTTCAATAATCATACTTATTTACTTAATAGCGAAAGAAGTGCATCCGGTAATAAATATATAAATGAAGATGTTTTATTTTGGGGGAAGGGTAACAACGCAATGCTAATAATTGCAGGAAAAAAACACCAATGCGTTACAGAGTAAAAAATAATATATTCAATTCAATGCTGAACTAAATAAAGTAATAAAGCGTATTAAGCCAAGTTAAAAACTAATTAACTCATATATATTGTAACTGTATTAAGGGTACTCTAAGTTTTGAGTGCAAATAATGACTTGCCTTGCATGAACTGGGTATAATACTTCAACTCTTTAGCTTAATAGCGGCCTCCAATGAAATACAAAGATTTACGTGATTTTATCGATTTGCTTGAAAAAAAAGGCGAACTTAAACGTATTACCCAAGAAATCGACCCGCATCTTGAAATGACCGAAATATCTGATCGCACATTGCGTGCTAAAGGTCCCGCGTTATTATTCGAAAATCCAAAAGGCTACGATATGCCGGTGCTTACCAATTTATTTGGTACACCAAAACGCGTAGCTATGGGCATGGGCCAAACCGATGTTAGTGAACTACGTGAAGTAGGTAAGCTACTCGCTTTTTTAAAAGAGCCAGATCCACCAAAGGGCATTAAAGAAGCCCTAGGCGCTATACCTATTTTTAAGCAAGTGCTTAATATGCCAGCAAAAGAAGTTAAAAAAGCGCCTTGCCAACAAGTAGTTTTAGAAGGTGATGATGTAGACTTAACTAAATTACCTATTCAGCATTGCTGGCCGGGTGACGCTGCACCATTAATTACTTGGGGCCTTACCGTAACTAAAGGACCTTATAAAAAGCGCCAAAATTTAGGTATTTATCGCCAACAGCTATTAGGCAAAAATAAAATAATTATGCGCTGGTTATCACACCGTGGTGGCGCGCTTGATTTTCAAGAATGGTGTAAAGAAAACCCAGGGCAACCTTATCCGGTTTCTGTTGCATTAGGTGCTGACCCTGCAACAATACTAGGCGCTGTAACACCAGTACCCGACACATTAAGCGAATATGCATTTGCTGGTTTATTACGTGGTAGCAGAACCGAAGTTGTTAAATCTATTTCCAATGACCTACAAGTCCCTGCCAGTGCAGAAATAGTACTTGAAGGTTACATTATGCCGGGTGAAATGGCGCCAGAAGGCCCTTATGGCGATCATACTGGTTACTATAATGAAGTCGACGACTTTCCAGTTATGACCGTGACTCACTTAACGCATCGTAAAGACCCTATTTATCACAGCACATTTACTGGTCGTCCGCCTGATGAGCCTGCTATTTTAGGTGTAGCACTTAATGAAGTGTTTGTGCCGATATTACAAAAGCAGTTTCCTGAAATTGTCGATTTTTACCTTCCGCCTGAAGGGTGCTCGTACCGTATGGCGATTGTAACAATGAAAAAACAATATCCTGGTCATGCTAAGCGCGTGATGATGGGCGTTTGGTCGTTCTTACGTCAGTTTATGTATACTAAGTTTGTAATTGTGTGCGATGACGATATTAATGCCCGTGATTGGGAAGATGTTATTTGGGCTATAACAACCCGAATGGACCCCGCCCGCGATACAACATTAATAGAGAACACACCTATTGATTATCTCGATTTTGCATCGCCAGTTTCTGGCCTTGGTTCAAAAATGGGAATGGATGCTACCAATAAATGGCCTGGCGAAACCACCCGTGAATGGGGCGAGCCTATTGTTATGGATAAAGACACCAAAGACCGCGTAGATGATATTTGGGAAAGCCTTAATATTCTTTAAGTACTTATATGTAAGTACATAACAGGCTATAAAATAACCCTGCGGATATGCTAGAATCGACTCATTCGATTGCGTATCTGCTGTTAAAAGCGCTGCTAAAAGGTAAAAAATGCAAACATTAAAAGCTGAAGTTGTAGCTATCAGCCCACTTACAGAATTTGTTCATAAAGTAATTTTAAAGCCACAACAACCTGTGACCTTTGAAGCTGGCCAATACATGCAACTGGTGTTAGGCGAAAAAGACAAACGTGCTTTTTCTATAGCTAGCCGCCCTTCACAGTGCGATGCAATAGAACTGCATATTGGCGCGTCAGGTGCCGATTCGTATGCAATGCAATCGCTGGAACATTTACGAAGTGCACATAATGATGGGCAGTTAGTAGACATTGAAGCCGGACTGGGTATTTCACAGTTGCGCCTACAATGTGAGCGACCAATTATTTTACTTGCCGGCGGTACTGGTTTTTCATACGCAAAATCAATGGCTGATCACTTAGCTGAGATTAAATGCGACCGCCCTGTATTGTTTTACTGGGGCGTAAAAGAAGAGTCTGCTTTATACGCACACACCGAAATGCAAACATGGGCCGATAGCCACAAAAACTTTGAGTTTATTCCTGTGGTAGAAAACCCTTCTGCTAATTGGCAAGGTCATACTGGTTATGTACACAAAGCAGTAATGCAAGATATTGTATCGCTTGAACCGTACGATATTTACATGGCGGGTCGTTTTGACATGATAGGTATCGTCCGTGATGACTTTATTACTCATGGTGCAATACGTGAAAACATGTACGCAGATGCATTCGCATTTATCAAATAATTGAAATTTACTTTCAGTTATAAATAAAGGCACCTAATCGGTGCTTTTATTTTATATAACAATAAATACTTAATAGTTAAAACCTATCAATCTCATCAATATAAACAATTTCCTAAATTCCTATCTATAAACCATACTTTGTATAGAACATCAGCGGGAGAGACCCAAATGCTAAATACAAAAGTAAAAGATTTTATGCAACGCAAGTTGCCAAATATAACACCCGATACAGAAATGACGACAGCCATAGCAGAACTACAAAAATTTAAACTACTTGGCGCACCTGTATTTGATAAAGATAAATGTCTAGTCGGATTTATATCAGAGCAAGAACTATTAAAACCACTTACGCAAAGCAGTTATTTTTGTGATGGGATGGTTAAAGTTTCGCAGCTTATGCAAACAGAGGTAGTGACCGTCAGCGGCGATACCAACATTATTGAACTAGCAGAGCAAATGCAGCCTGGAAAACCAAAAAACTACCCTGTTGTAGAGGGCGTTAAAGTAATCGGCATGATCAGCCGAACAGATGTACTTAAAGCACTTTACGATAATTACATAAGTTGCCAAAAACGCTAATACCAATCTGTAGATACAAAAATGCCGCTTATATAAAGCGGCATTTTTAATGTTCTTAAATTAACGTGCGCTAACGAGTGCTGAAAGTTCTTTTTTATCACCATCGCTTAAAAATGCTATTTCTAATGCATTTGTTTGGGCTTTTTCCATATCGGCTTGTGTTAAACCTGCTTTAGGTGCTGCAACAGTATATTCGTACTCAATTTCAATGCCTTCAACCGCAGGGTCATCAGTATTAATACACGCTAAAATACCGTGATCTAAAAACTGTTTAAGTGGGTGTTTAGCTAAGTCGTTCACTGTGCTAGTTTGAATATTACTTGTTAAGCACGACTCAATACCAATACGGTTATCGCGTAAGTAATCCATTAGTTTTGGATCTTCAATTGCTTTAACGCCATGCCCTATTCTACTCGCACCTAACTCATTAATTGCTTGCCAAATACTTGGGGCACCAAGTGCCTCACCAGCGTGAATAGTCGATGCTAAATAGGCATTTCGGACTTGCTTAAAGTGCTCTACAAATAACTCCCCCGGAAAACCAATTTCGTCACCGGCTAAATCAACAGCGACTAAATCATTTTTAAATGCAAGTAATGCATCAAGCTCTTTTTGGCACGTTTTTACGCCATAAGTACGCGATAAAATACCAATCAAGTTGGCTTTTATGTTGGCGCCCTGTGTTGCTGATTTAATACCATCAACAACCGCTTCTACAACCCCTTGCGGGTGCAAGCCTTGGCTTTGCGCCATGTAATAAGGGCTAAAGCGAAGCTCTACGTAATCAAGACCTTGCGCTTGTGCATCTTCAATGTTTTCAATCGCGATACGTCTACACGCATCGTAGTCGCCAAGTACAGTGACACCCCAATCTAACTTTTGTAAAAAAGCCATAAGGTTTGGCTCAGGATCAATAACTTGAACATGAGGAATGAGTGCCTCAACGTTATCTGCAGGTAACTCTATATTAAACTGACGACCAAGTTCTAATATGGTTTGCGCACGTACATTACCATCTAAATGACGGTGAATATCTAGCAAAGGTAATTTTCTATTGATCATAATAGCAACCCAGTTTAGTTAAATTTGCGCGCATGATACGCAGATATAGTTATTTTTCAAGTCTATATGGTTTGCGTTAAGTTTAAGCGGTCATATGTCTGCTTTTTGTGCAAAAAATAACGTTACTTATTTATTTGATAAATAATGCCAAAGCGTTTTAAAAAGCGTATTTGCATCAATAGGTTTAGTGATATAACTATTCATTCCAGAGGCTAATGCCTTTTTAACGTCATCGTCATGGGCATTCGCCGACAAGCCAATTATTGGTAAATCAATTAACCCTAAGTCATTTCTAATTACTTTTGTTGCTTGGAGTCCATCCATTTTTGGCATCTGAATATCCATAAGAACAATGTCGTAGCTATTTTCGGTTAGCTTTTCTATGGCTTCAAAACCATCATTAGCAATGTCGGCAATACACCCTTTTGTTTTTAAAATGGCACTGGCAACATGCTGGTTAAGCGGATTGTCTTCTACTAAAAGTAACTTATAGTTTGCGAATGATAAGGTACTTACATCTATTTCGTCGTATTGCTGTTGAATTTGCTCCGCCTTTGGTAAAGGCGATATAAGCGGCAAACTAAATGTAAATGTAGAACCTTTACTTTCATAACTGACTAAATCAATTGCACCACCCATTAACTCAACCAGCTTTCTGCAAATACTTAACCCTAAGCCCGTGCCACCATATTGACGTGAGGTTGAGCTATCGGCTTGCGCAAACGGTTTAAACAATTGTTTTTGTGCTTCGCTACTAATACCAATACCCGTATCGTTAATACTAAAGTAAGTCATTTTTTTCGACTGCCAAATTTTCAGAGTGATCTCACCTTCCCCTGTAAATTTAACCGCATTATTGAGCAGATTCAGCAGCACTTGTTTTAAGCGGATTGGATCGGTATCAATGACCAAATTTGATGTTTTATCAAAATCGAGACTTAACTTTATTGATTTAATGTCAGCTTCAAACTGAAGTAAATTAAGCATTTCATCCGCTAAACTCGCTACATTAATAGGCTCTTGCATTAAGTCTAGCTTGCCTGCTTCCATTTTTGAAAAGTCGAGTACATCGTTTAATACCCGCAGTAAAACACCTAATGCACCATCTGCTTGCTCTATGTAGCTCCTAGCTTGTTGCCAATCGTTTTGCTGTAGCGCTAAATAATGCAGCCCCTTTATGCCGTTAATAGGGGTACGCACTTCGTGGCTCATATTCGCTAAAAACTGTCCCTTAATATGACTCGCTTCATCTGCTTTTTGTTTTTCTTTACGTAAAGTACGTGTTTGCTTAGCCACTTGTTCGCGAATTTGTATATTTTTACCAGTAACCGAAATCAAAAATGTAATCAGTAACCACACAAATAACATACCCACTATTTGTGCAAGCCAATAAACTAGCCAAGACGTTCTAACTATTGGTTCGTATAACTCGACCTGCCACATGCGCTTGCCAATTAATAATTGATACTCTTTAAAAAGCGTTTGCGAATTATTTATGTCAGCCATATAAATTGGCTGCTTTTTCCCTGGTATCGTTGTATCAAAAAAACTGGCTGAAATTGAGTTGTTGTGATCAAATAATAGTGTTTGCGATAAGCGTTTAGGGCTGACAATCGCTGCTACAAAACCTTGAAAATCATCTTCAGTAGACAACTCGCCAAAAACTGGATATAAAAAGAGTACACCCTGTTCGGCTGTATTTTGGACTAAATTAATTGGCTCACTTAGCGCAAGTTCATTAAGCTCTTTCGCTTTGCTAAGCGCTGCACCTCTTACTTTACTAGAAGCTAAATCAAACCCTAAAACACCTTCATTATCTTTTAAGGGATATACATATTTTACAGGAAAGTAATTACTACGAGTACCTGCAGGTTGCCAACCTCCATCAAGTGATTTTTCTTTTATGTATAAAGGTTTTCCTGTGGCTGTATTTTCATGTGTTTCAAAATCTGCGAGCTTATTTGCTGGTACATAAGGTATCCATTCAAATGCTAAAATTTCTTGGCTATAGTCCAACTGCTTTGAAGTAAATTGTTTAAACTCTTTAAAATTAACGTCATCACTACTAGCAAAATATGCCGCTAGTAATCCTAAGTGAGCAGTAATACCGTCGAGCTTTTGGCTTATAGCATTTTGCACAGTAAGTATTTTGGCTTCTTGCTTTTGAATGTCTTTTTCTTTTTTAACACTGGCAGCGCCATAAAAACTAACGCTGATCAGTATATAAATTAATAGTGAAGGTAAAATTACCAACATACGGTGGCGTACTTGCGTGTAATTAAAGGCTGCGAGCATGAGTGGAGTAAATATAAGTACACCGATACTGTCACCAATCCACCATGCTATAAAGCTATCAAAAATAGCATGCATAGGGATCACATTATTCAATGCTAATAAGCTAGTTCCTACACCTGCTGCAATAACGCAGCATATTGGTCCTGCAACTATTAAGCTCTGTATACTGTGTTTTAAAGAAGATAGGTCCAGTGGCGCTTTTATAACATTTACTATAATTTGACGGCCAACCCAAGCCTGTAAAACCGAGGCTAAAGTAACGCAAATGGCCTGTAAAAAAACATTAAAGTGAAGAATATCGACTGCGTTATCAAGGTGAATTAAGTTAGTACAAAAAGCACCAATAATAAGGCCAATAAATGACTTACGTCCCCAAATTAAAAAGCTCGCTAAAGCAATTCCTGAGGGCGGCCAAGAGGCGACCGCATAGCCATCAACAGCAAGAAGTGAGTTACTAAAATACCCAGTAAAAAAATAAGCACAAGCCAAACTAAGGGTTAATATTAAAAACTTTCTCAAAGCTTGTGCTCCTGAACTACAAAAATGCTAAGTAGCTATAGTGTAGTCATTTATTGATATAAAACGAGTGCCTTTTCTGCCTGTGCACTATTTTTATAACTCAAAACAGCTTGTTCAGAAAACTGTTTTTTATTTTCCATATTCAGTGCTTTATCAAAAATTCTAGCTGCTAAGTCATAATCACCTTGCGCGTTAGCCAGGCAAGCCAATGCAAGTAATAATGAGTTATTTGAATCATCTTTTTTAAGACGATCTTGAATGCTTACTTGCAGTTTAGCTGCATCAGCAGACGTCGCTTTACTTAATATATTAGCCAGTTGCGCATGCTGTTCGTTGTGTTTAACCATTTTAATTAGGTCACCCTCAATAACAGCCAGTTGACCTGCTTGCGCCATTTGCATTAAATAGGCAGTGTGTGCATGAGCTTGCAGCTTTTTAGGAAGCTGTTTATATTTTTCACTCAGATTGTCTGCATCTAACGCATTAAAGTAGGCACTAAATAACTGCGTCCACTGTGCATCAGTAAGTGCTTTTTTACGAAGCAATCGCGGTAAAAACTCTTCTAGCGCACTAAAGTGTTGTTGCTGCACTAAAACTTCTGCGTAAAGCTTCAACTCAAGATTGGTGGCTTTTTTAGCTTCTGCGCTAATACGCATTTGTGACTCAATCGCACTACTGTCGCCACTTGCCAACCATAGCTTTGCTACTTTTAATTGATGCTCTGGGCTTATTTCAAATAAACGCTCAAGTGCTTTATCTGCTTGATTATTAGCAAGCGCTGCTTTTGCAAGTAATGCTAAGCGTATATCTTCAAACTTACTTGGCACACTATTACCCGATAGAGCCTGCTCTACATGCTCATAGTCATCGTTAATAGCACTCCACAACGCCTGTTCAATCGCTGCTTGTTTACGCTCTTGGCTACGTGCAAAAAAGCCATGTTTAGTATTATGATAAATCGATAATAAGTAGCGAATTAATTTATATGTTAAATATAAAACAATAGCGGTAATGGCCGCCATTATACAAAACGAGACTATCGTGCCTTCTATCGTTGTATTGTTAAATGAAATAAGCACGTAGCCTTTTTCATCTAGTACAAATGGAGTAACCGCCAGTACAACAACAATAGCTACAATTAAAATAATTAGCCCTATCATTGCGCCCACTCCTTAACCTTTTGTGTGCTATTTAAGGTTACTTTTGGATTAAAGTTAAGCTGCTCTTTTTCAAGTTTTACTAACGCGTTAACTACTGACTTAGTTGCATCATCATCTTGTTTAAAATATTCAGTAACTAAACGTTTAGCTTCACCTAAGGCATTAAAATAAATACTGGCTTGCTTACTTATTAACGCGTCTTGCGCTTGAGTTAAGTTAAGTTTAATGCGCTGGTTAATTAAGTGGCGCTCTTGATCGGTTAACAGCGGCTCAATAGCAACACCTTCATGCTGGCGAATGGTAATAAAGCTATCGACTATCTGATTCCAACTATTACTTAAATTTTGCTGCCAATCACTTACATCTTCACTCAACGCATTTTCGTCAACCTGTGACGCTTCTTCAGGAATATTTACTGCGTTAAAAACTAAGTCATCAACACTAGTTAACACACTGTTTAGCTGTAAATAAATAGCCTCTGTTGCAACAGGTTTAAGGCTATCAAGTGTTTGTATGTCTTGCATAATAGCTTGGCGAACTTCAACTGTTCCAGGGTGTTCGCTAAGTAATGCATCTAAGCGCTTTAAAACAGCACTAGTGCCTTGGTAATCTTTTTCAGCCCATAGTTTAAATTCAGCCATACGCTGTAAGCTGGTTACTTCTTGTGGGTTTAAAGACGAGCCTTGTTGCTGCGCTTTTTGCAAAGCTGCTTTTAGTTCTTGCTGATTTTGAGCTGCACTTTCACTTAGGGTTGCGGCCACTTTTTTCTCACTATTAAATAGCGCTTGCTGCAAATTAGATTGTGCTGACTTAAGTGCTTGCAGCTCTTGAGCGAGTAACTTATTTTGCTCGCTTAACTCATTAACGGCTAGGTTTTGCGCCTTACCAGCATTTAATTTTTGATAAAACTCGTATCCAACACCTGAGGCCACAATTAGCGAAATAAGAAGTGCAAGCACTGCGACTTTGCTAACCTTTTGTTTATTTTTATTTGCGGTGTTTTTAGCAGCTACAGGCTCTTGTTTAGCTGATTTAACCGAGGCCGTGTTAGCTGTTGTTGGAGTGGCTTTTTCTGCCGTAACTGACTTTGACTGTTCGCTCATGTTGCTACCTTGCTGATTAATACAGGTAAACATAGCGTCATCGCTAGCTCCTGCTGCAATATGTATATTAGCCAAACTTACTTGTTGTTGCTGTAAATATGCGGCAATGCGCTCGCTGGCAACATAAAATTGGCACTGTTGTAACCATTGTAGTTGTGGTGCAGCAAGGGGAGTAAAAATGGCATCGACTGCTGCATTACTTGTTATGACTATACCGTGTACATTATTGCTTTTCCAGTGGTCAGTCCAGTTGCCACCTAATTCACTTATCGGTTCACGTTTGTACACTATGCAATTATTTAAAAAAGCACCGCGCTCTTTAAGCACTTTTGCTATATCTGGGCGACCGCCTTGTCCTTTAACCAAAACTATATTACTACCATCAACCTGAGCAAGTGATTTTAGAGCCAGTAAGCCCTCTGAATCATATTGCTTAGATTTAGGCAATGCAGCACGCACTCCAAATTGTTCATATATTGTGTCGGCTGTTTGTTGGCCTACAGCATAAAACTGCGCTTTTGTATTTATATCTGGTTTTAGTTGCGCAAGCGCACTGACTGCATCTTGCGATATAAATATTATTTTGTCCGCATTTAACAGCGGGCTCAGCTCGGTGCTAGAGGGTGTTAAATGCGTTATTTTTAATACCGGAAACAAAGACGCCTGATAACCCGCTTGCTCTAATTGCTGTGCAAGGGATGCGCCTTTTCCTTCGGGCCGAGTTATCAGAATATGTGTCATTTATGCGTCTCTATAAACTTCAGCTAATATTTTGTCTGCACCTTGAGCTAGTAATTTTTTAGCAAGCTCAATGCCTAGTTTTTCTGCATCATTTACATGGCCAGTTACTTCGTCGCGTAAAATTTCGCTGCCATCTACAGCACCCACTAAACCACGCAAATGTACCTGCTCGCCATCAACTAATGCATAAGCACCAATAGGCACTTGGCAACCACCTTCTAAATGGCGATTCATCGCACGCTCTGCATTTACGCGAATACGTGTTTGAGTATGCTCAAGTGGTGCAAGTAATGCTTTTGTTACTTCATCATCAATACGGCACTCAATACCTACAGCGCCTTGACCATTTGCCGGTAATGATACTTCTGGCTCAATATAGTCGGCAATACGCGACTCCATTTCTAAGCGAATAAGCCCTGCTGCAGCTAAAATAATAGCATCGTATTGGCCATCATCTAACTTACCTAAACGCGTATTTACATTACCGCGTAAATCACGAATATCTAAATCAGGACGAAGTGCTTTAATTTGGCACTGACGGCGTAAACTCGAAGTGCCCACAATAGCGCCCTGTGGTAGAGCGTTTAAATTAGCAAAATTGTTTGATACAAACGCATCACGCGGATCTTCACGCTCACAAATAGTATGCAGTTCTAATCCTTCTGGGAACTCTACTGGTACGTCTTTCATAGAATGTACGGCAATATCAGCTCGGCCATCTAACATGGCTTGCTCAAGCTCTTTAACAAATAAACCCTTACCACCAATTTTGGCCAAAGGCGTATCTAAAATTATATCCCCTTGCGTCGACATTGGGACTAATTCTACGCGTACATCTGCATGAAAACGCTCAAGTTCAGCTTTTACAAATTCGGCCTGCCAAAGTGCTAAAGCACTTTTACGAGTTGCGATGCGTACTAATTTTGTTTTTTCTGTCATAAGGGTATCCAATTAATTACTGCGTTTAGCTGTATTTAGTCAGCTAAAATTCTAAATTCTTTTTGGGCAATTAAATTACCTTGCTCATCTACAACATCAACACGCCAGTGGCCTGTTTGTGTGTCCATAATATTTTTTGTTGAGTAGGTTCTGTAGCGAGGCGAAGTAACATTGAGTGTAATTTCAGCCATAGTTTCATCTTCAAACGTCCAAACATGTTTAACTTGCTGCCCTTGAAGGTTTTTAATCTCGCTAAAAAACGATAACCCTTCATCAAACTGACTTAACCTAATATCTGCCGCAAACACATTAGTAGGCTCACGCTTACTTACTTTACGAGTAAGTACCGCACGGCTAATTTTATCTGTGTCTATTTGCGCGCCTAATGCCACACTTGCCACTTGTGCTGTAGGCGAAAAACCTTCAGTACCACTCAATGCACCATCATCGCTTTTTTGATCTAAAAGTAAGTCACCTTGATCAGCAGGCTCAGCTATATTTTCAGCTTCTTCGGTTTCTTCCTGCACATCATTATCAAGGTTTGAGTTTAACTCTGTATTAATACTCTCACTTTGATCAATCACAATATCGTTGCTAGCTAATAAAACTGTATCATTATTTACTGGATTCACTTTATCAGGTGCATTATTTGATATGCTTTGCTCAACTTCATTCTGCGCAGCTAATAACGGTTCAATGCTCGTTTGCGTTATCTCTGCGGACTCGTTAGGAATGTTGTTTATTGATGATTCAGGCTCAACATCCGTTACTTCAACGTTTGTCTGGTTTTGAGCGTTACTGCTAAAGCTTAAAAATTGCTCCTGCTCATTTGGATGCTCACCTTGCTCTGCACTGGCTGAGGTTGTTAAGCCATATACAACTGCTGCAGAGGTCATTAATACCAACATAGCAATACTCACAATACGACGCCAATTCCACTCGTAGCTTACCGTTGGTACACTCTCTTGTAGTTCGCGTTTAACATTTGCTTTAATAACTATTTTTTGACTCATATTGACCTCAGCGGTTCCAAAATTAGCTTAAACGAGCAATTAACCATTGGCGAATAGCTTGCAATTCTTCTGCGCAAACTTGATGAGCCATTGGGTATTCTTGCCAGCTTACATCCATGTTATGTGCTGTTAATACTTCAAACGCACTTCTTCCCGCGCTATGCGGTACTACGTTATCTTGACTACCATGCGCCATAAATATATTTAAATCAGTATGTTTTGCTTCATCAGCAAATTTTTGCGGCACACACATATAAGTAGAAAGCGCCATAACACCCCCAAGTTTTTGCTCAAAGCGCGGCGCTAAATGTAGCGACACCACACCACCTTGAGAAAAACCAGCTAAGATAATTTTATTAGCGGGTATGCCATTAGCAATTTCTTTGTTGATTAGCTCTTCTACTTTAGCAGCCGAATCTCTTACGCCTTGTTCATCGGCACGCTTATCTAATTCTATAGATTTAATATCGTACCAAGAGCGCATTTCCATGCCACCATTTATGGTGACCGGTTGTACTGGTGCATGCGGAAAAACAAACCGTATACCCAGTTCACTTGGTAAATTAAGCTGCGGAGCCACTGGCGCAAAACCATCCCCAGAGTCGCCTAAGCCATGTAACCAAATAACCGTTGCTTTATGCTCGCTTTGAGCTGGGTATTCTACAAACTCTAAACTCATAGTGTTGATTGCCACTTAACTTCTTGGCCTGCTTGGCGAGTTGATGCTTCATTTATAAACGCCCAAAATTCTGCACCCGAACGGTTATCAATCCATAACCCATCACGCATTTCAAAATGATGACCGTTAAACTTAGTCGCAACCCATACTTGATGAAGAGGCGCTTGTTTATTGATTACTATTTTACTTTTATCAGGAAAAATAATTTCTAAAATACCTTGTGCCGATTCGTAATCTAAATCAGCTTCGCAATCATCAACTTGCTCTTCAATAGTGAACATAAGAGCTTCGGCTAATTGGTGATATTCGTGTTCAGTCATTGTTATTTCCTTTGCAGGCGAGCCGCCTAATATTGGGTACGTTTTAGCTTTAAAAGTGTACTGTTAGTGTAACAGGAATAAAATCATCCGCGAATAGCTGCATTTTTTAGATATTCTGTTACTCTGCGATTATAAAGCCAGCAACCATATTAATCTAATGAAAGCGACGCATACCTTACAATTAAAAAAACTATTAATAAGCACTGTACTGTTAAGCGCCTTAGCTGGCTGTGGGCAGAGCGGTCCGCTATATTTACCAGAACAACAAACAGAGCAAAACCAACCTCAAAATACAGCTAAGCCAGCCACTACCGCTGAGCAAGCAAAAACATCGCAAAGTCAGGAGCAATAAATGGATTATTTTAACTACAAAAACAACCAATTATTTGCCGAAGACGTAAGTGTAGCAAGCATAGCGCAGCAATACGGTACGCCGTGTTATGTGTACTCGCGTGCTACGTTTGAGCGCCATTACTTAGCGTTTGCTAAAGCCACTAAAAATCATAACAGCTTGGTATGCTACGCAGTAAAAGCAAACTCAAATATTGCCGTACTTAATATATTAGCGCGCCTAGGATCGGGTTTTGATATTGTGTCGAAGGGCGAACTTGCACGCGTAATTAAAGCAGGAGGCGATGCCTCTAAAGTGGTTTTTTCGGGCGTGGCTAAAACGTCTGACGAAATAGCGTATGCATTAAAGCTAGGTATTAAATGCTTTAACGTTGAATCAGCCTCTGAGCTTGAGCGAATTTCAGAAGTTGCTTGTGAGCTAAATCTAGAAGCGCCTATTTCTATTCGCGTAAACCCCGACATAGATGCAAAAACACATCCGTATATTTCTACCGGCTTAAAAGAGAATAAATTTGGTATTGATATACAAACGGCTGTAAGTGTTTATCAACAAGCGGCGGCTTTACCTGGCTTAAAAATAATTGGTGTTGATTGCCATATTGGCTCTCAATTAACTGAAATTAGACCATTTTTAGAAGCCCTTGATAAACTAATGGCGCTTATTGATGAGCTAAAAACCAACGGTATTGAGCTAACTCACTTAGATATTGGTGGCGGTTTAGGCGTGCCATATAACAACGAGCAACCACCGCACCCAAGTGAATATGCAGCGCAAGTTACCGAGCGCTTAGCTAACTATAAACACCTTGAACTAATTTTTGAGCCAGGGCGCGCTATTGCAGCTAACGCAGGTATTTTAGTTACTCAAGTTGAATTTATTAAACAAAACCAAGACAAGTTTTTTGCCATTGTAGATGCCGGTATGAACGACATGCTTCGCCCTGCACTTTATCAAGCGTGGCAAAAAATTATTCCAGTATCCGTTCGCGACGACGAAACACCTACTCACAACTTTGATATTGTGGGCCCGGTGTGCGAAACCGGCGACTTTTTAGGAAAAGATCGTGAGCTTGCGCTTAAACAAGGCGATTTACTCGCGCAACGAAGTGCTGGCGCATATGGCTTTACCATGAGTTCAAACTACAACTCGCGCCCGCGTGTTGCAGAAATAATGGTAGATGGTGAGCATCATCACCTTATTCGCGAACGCGAAACTATAGAAAGCCTTTATCAAGGTGAGAAAATTTTACCATAAACGTTTTTGTTACGACGCTGCTCTGTGGCATGATTAGCACAGAGCAAAACCGAATTAGAGCGCTATGTTAGTTAATTTTTCCAAAATGCACGGCTTAGGCAACGACTTTGTTGTGATTGATAACATTACACAAAATGTTTTTTTGTCACGAGATCAAATCAAAAAACTGGCAGATCGCCATTTTGGCATTGGCTTTGACCAATTGCTGATGGTTGAAGCGCCGTACTCTCCTGATCTCGACTTTCATTATCGAATATTTAATGCCGATGGTACCGAAGTAGAACAATGCGGTAACGGCGCACGCTGTTTTGCCCGCTTTGTACGCATGAAAGGCCTTACTAACAAACACAAAATTACTGTGTCGACCAAGTCGGGCAACTTAACGCTCTACATAGAAAAAGACGGTCAAGTGACGGTTAACATGGGTCATCCAAATTTTGAGCCAAGTAAAATCCCTTTAAAAGCGAGCAAGCGTGAGCTTACTTATATTATTAGAACCGAAGAACACACTGTATTTAGTGGCGCGGTATCTATGGGTAACCCGCATTGCGTACTAGAAGTTGACGACGTAACCACCGCGCAAGTTGATATATTGGGTCCATTACTTGAAAACCATGAACGCTTTCCGCAAAAAGCGAATATTGGCTTTATGCAGGTTGTGTCGCAAGAACACATTAAATTAAGAGTGTGGGAGCGCGGCGTTAACGAAACGCTAGCCTGTGGCACAGGCGCATGTGCAGCAATGGTTATTGGTCATATGCAAAATAAGTTATCAACAACCGTTCAAGTAGATTTACCAGGCGGTAGCTTGCAAGTACGTTGGAGTGGCGAAGGTCACCCGGTTCGCATGACAGGCCCAGCAGAGCACGTATTCGACGGACAAGTAGCGCTATGAGCGAGCTAAGTAAAGAACAAGTTATTGATTACTTGCAGCAACATCCTGATTTTTTAGTTCAGCACTCTGAGCTACTCGCACAACTTGAGCTGCACCAACAAGCTCAAGGTGCAACGTCGCTGGTACATATTCAGCAACGCCAATTACGCGAGCACAACACGCTTTTAAAAAGCCAAATAGACGCGATGAGCAAGCATGCAACGCAAAACGAGCTTGTATATCGTTTGTTTAGCCAGTGCCATCGTCAGCTTTGGAATCATGACGACTTTGATACGCTAGCAAATAACCTGCGCAATATAATTTGCTCAAGTGAAGATGTTAACGACTGCAAATTAGTAAAATATAATCCCGAATACGACGAACTTATTGCACATCGCCTTACCCATTCTGGGCATTATTTAGGGCGTATTAATCAGCAAGAACGCGAACAATTATTTAGTGAAGATACCCAATCTGTCGCCATTTATTTAATTGGCGACACTACACATCCTATCGCTATTTTGGCCTTTGGTAGTAATAACGTAAACCACTTTGAGCCCGCGCAAGATAACCTTTTTGTACTCGACTTTATAAACGCATTACACCTGCGGTTACAAAAACTTGCATGAGTGACGACGCACCTAATATTACTCAATTAAGCGATAACTGGCGCACACCCATAACGCTATTTAGCGATTATTTAAAGTTCGAAAAACAATATTCAGCACACACAGTAAACCAATATGTAAGCCAACTTGGTTTTGCAGCTCTCTATTTTAGTAAATTATGTGACGACTGGTTTGGCGTGCAAGGCGAGCATATTCGCCGCTACAGTATGGCACTGCGCTCAAAACAATTAAGTGGGCGCACCATTAGTTTAAAGCTCAGCTGCATTCGCAGCTTATATAAGTTTTTAAAAGCAAAAAACATCGCCGAGCAATCGCATTATCATAACCCTGCTGTGGGCATAAAAGGCCCTAAGTTTGCAAAACCGTTACCTAAAAATCTCGATGTAGATCAAATGGCCCGCTTACTCGAAATACCCGACGACGAGCCTCTCGCAATTAGAGATAAAGCAATGATGGAGCTTATGTATTCATCAGGGCTGCGTATTAGTGAGTTAGTTGGCGCTAACATGCAAGATATTAGCGCGGCTAATGGCGAAATTTTAGTGCGTGGTAAAGGCAATAAAGAGCGGTTAATTCCGGTAGGTAAAAAAGCGTTAGACGCATTAAAAAAATGGCTCACAATACGCCCTCAGTTTGCAAAGCCCGATGAAATAGCTGTATTTTTAAGTAGCCAAAAAAATCGTATTTCGATTCGCCAAGTGCGCCTGCGTATGCAAGAGTGGGGAATAAAGCAAGGCATTAGCTCGCAGGTTCACCCGCACAAGCTGCGCCACTCGTTTGCGTCACATATTTTAGAATCGTCTGGTGATTTACGCGCCGTGCAAGAATTACTAGGGCACAGCAGTTTGTCGGCTACACAAGTGTATACGCATTTAGATTTTCAGCATTTAGCCAAGGTGTACGACAACACACACCCTCGCGCAAAAAAACGAACTGATTAGGAAAAAATATGATTCGATTTAATCGTGCTATTAAGCCATTTTCTGTCATGAGCTTTGATTTAGACGACACACTATACAGCAACCACCCTATTATAAAAGCAGCCGTTAAAGCCCAACAAAATTATTTAAACGCACTATCGGGTTATCAAGAACAAGGTCCAAAGTACTGGCAACTATGCCGCGAACAGGCCGTAATACAAAACCCAGATCTTGCAGATGATGTAACTAAGTGGCGCAAACACACCCTACATTTAGCGCTTTCTAAACTTGGGTTTACCGCAGATGAAGTAGAGCGCCATGCAAATGCTGCCTATAACGCCTTTGCCGATGCGCGCAGCAACATAGTGGTAAGCGATGACGTACTTAACTTACTAGATAACCTAGCCAAACATTTTACGCTTGTTGCAATTACTAACGGTAACGTTGAAATTGAACGCTTTAATTTACACAACAAATTTGAGCTAGTATTACAAGCGGGTATGCACGGTAAAGCAAAACCCCACACTACTTTATTTGATAAAGCAGCCACACATTTAAACGTTGCTAAAAGCGATATTTTACATATTGGCGATAGCCTAGATACCGACGTACAAGGCGCAAATAATGCCGGCTGCCAATCGGTATGGTTAAACGATCAAGGCGCTAATTATGCCTATAAAGGGCTGGCTGATATTGAAATTGCTAACATTCACGCCTTAACGCACTTTATTAAATAATACCAATTGCATTAAATAAGTGTTCTATTATAGCGCTAAGAAAATAGCAGAATAACAAGGCGAAAATTGTGACATATAGTTGTTCTATATAAATAATTTTTAACGCAGTTAGTGAGTTATTTAATGCGATAAAATGATCATGTTTTAATAAAATTGGTATAAACTCGTTTAAAAGTAAGAGGTCACTATGAGCCACTATGCCAAGCTAATCACCTTGCTATTAATTGGCTCACTTAGCCTTAACGCTTATTTATTATGGCCGCAGCCTGCGTTAACTACATCACAAAAAACACAAAGTGCCCAGCAAAGCATATCGCCTAAACAACAAAATACGTTACTAAATACGGCAAAGCAGCAATTTGAACAACACCAATTTGAAGCCGCACTTAATAGCTATCAACAACTCAAAAACAATAATCCAGAAAGAGCTATAAACCTTTATTCATCGTGGCTGATACAGCTTAAAACATGGCTAAATAGCGATTTATTACTGAGCGAATCATTTATCAATGCGCTATTAAATTACAGCCCTTATAACGTAGAATTACTTAACTTGCAGGTTGAGTATTTAATAAATAGCGAGCAAACACAAAACGCCATTATTGCTTTATTTGAGCTGAATTCATTACTATCTGCTGATCCTCAAAACAACGTAAATACACGTTTAAATACGCTCACCCAAAACGAATTACACATATTAACTGAGCAACAAAATTGGCACGCTATTATTGAGCAAACACAGATTTGGCTTGATTATAAAAGCGATAACGCACAGTTTTTATATTCGCTTGCGTATGCTTACTACCAGCAAAGTGATTTAATTAGCGCACAAGCTACGCTTGATAGAATGCCAAGCCAGCACAGCTTAAAAAGCCAAGTGCAAACGCTGCAAACTATGATCAATAAAGCGCAATCGCAAGACGACTTCGTTGCTTTAACGCCTCGCGGCGCGCACTACTTAATAAACACTGAAATAAATAGTAATCTATCGACCGAACTAATGATTGATACAGGCGCAAGCATCACCTCACTACCTAGCAATATTATTAAACAAATTTCTCCGCAGCCTTTGTATTTAGGTGATGTAACAGTTAATACAGCTAACGGGCAAATTACTGTACAACGTTACCAAATTGAATCGTTTAAAGTAGGCTCGCAAATTATTTATGGTTTTGAAGTGTTGGGCATTGAAAACACAGGTGGACAAGGTTTACTAGGAATGAACTTTTTATCGCGATTTAAATTCAATATAAATCAGCAAACAGATGAGCTAGAGTTGAGCGCTAAATAAAATTTATTAATTGAATTAACTTCAAATATAAGGACAAAAAATGACGTTAAATGAGTACTTAGCAACCCTTGCAGAAAACCCGAAAAGCGTTCAGTTTACCGATACTATTGCCGTTATAGAGGCAAACTATACATTTACCGCCTGCGGCTTTAATAACCATGGGTTACTTAGCTCTGCAAGTGAGAACAACGGTTCGTGTAAAATTTTTGCGTTTGCTAAATTAAACGATTTAAGTAAACAAAATACGCTAGATTGCTTTGGTAAGTTTTACCGAGACGACGTGCTGCAAAACCCAAAAGGCGATGATCACATGAACATTCGCACCTTTATGTTAGCACCAGAGGCAACGCCATTCTTAGGTATTACCTTTGAAGGCGAGCCACTAAAAGCAAAATAGTCAGCAGAAATTAAAGCGACTTTTCCATGAAATAGCGCGTACCAGAGCGCGGATAATTATTAAGTTGATACTTAACACTATAACCGCGCTTTTCATAAAAGGGTTTTGCTTGAAAATCTAGCGTATCAAGCTGAGCAGTTGTTGCGCCTAGTTCAACCGCTGATTGTTCAAGTGCCGTTAGCAACTTATCTGCAAGACCTTGACCTCGCGCTACATCACTACACCAAAGCCAACTAATCATCAGCCAATTTCCAAATACACACCCACTAATACCGGCAACAAGCTCGCCTTGCTCATCTGTAAATTTATAGCCTAATGGCACTCTTTGCGCATTAAAATGCTGGGCGTTAAATTCAACCATTTGTGCGCGAAGCGCTGAGTTTAACGCGTCGGTATTATCTGCTTTTAATTGATACATGTGCCGCCCTTAAAGAAGCAAATACTAGCAAACTAGCTCTATCAATACAGGTTATTTTTACCGTAAGATACTTCGAGCATATTACTGCCGGTTTTTTCGGGCTGTCCGCACATTTCGTCGTAAGCGCTTGTTTGGCGCAGTACCATTCCCGCATAGGCTATTTTATCAAAACGCTTTTGAACATGCAGTGGGCTTAGTGCTCTTAAAAATTCACCGCTGTCTTCTGTCACATAATATTCAACGTTATTGATCATCACTGATACTTGATAAAGCGCCATATCTAACGAGTGTACAATGACTTTTTGTAGCGGCTCATGCTTTTTTAACTGTGAAAATTTAATACCCATAATTTTTGCCTTAATTAAATTTAACTGTATCGATACGCAGCTTTGCTATAATCGCGATCAAATTTTTATTAGCCGCTGGCATCACACGTTATGAGCACAAAAATCCGACTCGCTAAATATATTGCCCATGCGGGTATTTGTTCTCGTAAACAGGCATCGCGTTTAATTGATGAAGGTGTTGTGACTGTAAATAATCGCCCAGCGAATCATATAGATCACGTTGATGAGCAAGACACAATAATAGTGAACGAAAAAGAAATTAAAGGTGCTGCCGATTTAGTTTATTTTGCGTACCACAAACCAGTAGGTATTGACTGCAAATTAAATATTGATGACTCAGCCAGCCTTATTCATCATTTGCCCACACTCACCCGCGTTTACCCTATTGGTCGATTAGATAAAGACTCTCGTGGTTTACTTATTTTGACCAACGATGGGGATTTTTGTAATCAACTAATACATCCTGATTTCCACCAGCCTAAACATTATTTAGTCACCGTAAATAAGCCTTTAGACGATGCTTTTTGTAAAAAAATGGCAGCAGGCGTACCCGTTGATAAACACATAACCCTGCCTTGTGAAGTAAATAAAATAGCCAGCAATCAGTTTAGTATTGTTTTAAAACAAGGGCTAAACAGGCAAATTCGTAAAATGGCACATTACTGCGGATATAAAGTAATTGATTTATTTAGAGTGCAATTTAGTGACCTCACCCTTTCAAAACTAAACCTACCTGAAAACCAATATATACAAATTAATAAAAACGATATTTCAAAAATCTAATACCAAGTCACTTAATTACATCTCAAAAAGTTAAAAAATAAACTTGCAATTACAGATTACAGGTGTAGTCTTTAATTAAAGATTACATTTGTAGGCAATAGCATGATTGAGTTATCAAAAGCAGAGTTTGACGTGCTCGACGCACTTTGGATTAACTACCCCGCCACCGCGAGCCAAATAATTGAGCGCTTAAGCGACGATAAGCAATGGCACGAAAAAACCATTAAAACCCTACTAGGTCGACTAGTAAAAAAAGGCGCACTTACATTTGAAAAAGAAGGTCGCCAGTATATTTATATGCCGTGTATGGAGCGCGCCGACTACACCTTAAAAGAAAGCCAAAACTTTATTGAGCGCTTTTTTAGTGGGCGTATTGCGCCACTTGTTAGTGGTTTTGCTAAATCGGAGCAGCTTTCTCAGCAAGATATAAACGAGCTTAAAAAAGTTATAGATGACTGGGAAAAAAACCAAAAGTAAGGGATTAACATGGTTATTCAAACTGGGTTTAATTGGTTGATTGAGCAGCAACTACTATTAAGTATTTTGTTTTGTGGATTTATTTTACTCGAGCGATTTGGTTTAAAAGCTCTTGGCTCACGCTTTGTATATAAATTAGCATGGCTATTACCTGCAGCATTAGTGATTGCTAACTTACCCAATGCGATTAAACCACTGCAAAATAGCAATATTAGCCATTACTTAATCACCCCTAACCAACCCTTTATACATGAAATGGGTATTAGCTGGGCGCTCATGTATGTACTTATTACCGCAGGGTTATTAATAGCCAGTTTTATTACGCATACCCGCTTTGTTAAAAGCCTGCAGTTAACTGAGTTAACCCAATTTGAAGGCACTCTTACCGCTGATGTTAAAACTTATACCAGCCAACATGTAGCCACGCCAATGGTGGTCGGTATTTTAAACAGCAAGCTGGTGTTACCGAGTAACTACAATACCCAGTTTGATAAAGCCACATTAGCGCTTATTTTAGAGCACGAAAACGTACACATAAAACGCAAAGACAACCTAACAAACGCACTTATATTACTGCCTACTATTTTACTGTGGTTCAACCCACTAGCTTGGGTTTGTTACGCAAGCATGCGCCGATTACAAGAGCTGACTTGTGATGAACGGGTACTCAGCAATAAAACCACACAACAACACATTTTATACAGCAAAGCCTTAGTAAACTGCGCGGCAAATGCGCCCACAGGACTTATGGCTTATTCACACTACGGAGATAAAAAAACCATGTTACAACGACTAATTAATATAAAACACAGCGGTAAAAGCTCTCGATTTGCTAAAGGTAGCTTAATGCTAGTAGCGGCAAGCATGCTTAGCGGACTAGCCATTGCTAAACAGCCACAAACTGAAATAGCTAAAGAGGATCATATTTCACCAACAATACGCATTGAACCTGCCTACCCAATACAAGCAGCTCAACAAGGGATCAGCGGATCTGTTGTATTAAAGTACGATATTGCAGCTAACGGTAAAACAAAAAATATCAGCGTCATTCAATCTAAACCTAAAGATATTTTTGATAAATCGGCAAAAGAGGCACTAGTAAAATGGAAATATAAAGCATCAGATTCAGGTTTTGAAGATGTACTGGTACAGCTAGATTTTGCAATAAATAGTGAAGTGGCTAATACCGATTTAATAGAGCGAATTAAAGTATCGCATTAGTGTTACTGAGTTGTTCAAGACTACAAAGCAAGCGCCCTTTTAGGCTGCTTGCTTTGTGGTTTTAAAGTATAAACCTACAAACTCACCACAATCATGGCAATAGCTGTACCCAAACCAATAAACCATACTAGTGAGCGTATTATATCTAGGTTCATGTAATAAAAAACACAGTACAAAATACGCGACACAATATGCGTAACCGCTAGCATTTCTGTTATTGCGCCTACAGAGTTAGTGCCTAGTACAACTGCAATAGCGACTGCGAATACAGCGAGCGATTCAAAGCAATTTTGATGTGCTGCTAGCGCACGGGCACCAAAGCCAGTTAGTTTTTCTTGTTGCGCCCTTGGGTGTTTATTATCGTATCGACCTAATTTTGCCATTGATATAGCGACAGGCACTTTTGCAAAGTAAGGCATTAGTACAGCAAGTAATGCACATACAACTAATGTTGTCATAGTTTATCCTTTTGATGTTTCTGACAACTTAGCATAAGCACACAAAAAAAGCCGCCAGATACGTTTTATGACAAACGCTGGCGGCTAAACAATAACATCACACTTACTATAGCTAAATTTATCCTCAAACCCGTGCGACATAATGTCGCAGATGATGAATATTCAACATCATAGTTAATGCATCGCTTTACTTCACAAAGCTTGTTAACTTTACTGCCTTACATTTTAACGATGACGACCATGACCTGGATATTTTTCACTTTTTTAGCCGCCTTTATGCAAGCATGGCGTAATGCCTTGCAAAGTAAATTAAGTAACGATGTGAGTGTTGCTGGCGTAACTCTTTCTCGCTTTATTATTGCAGGCCCCATTGCGGCGGTGTATTTATATGGTTTGTATCAATATCAAGATACAGCCATGCCTACGTTTAATAATGCCTTTTGGGGATTTATTATAGGCGCAAGTGTGATGCAAATACTCGCCACCGGCTTAATGGTTAAGTTGTTTAAAATGAATAATTACGCTGTAGGGGCTGGTCTTGCTAAAAGCGAGGCGTTAGTGGCTGCCATTTTAGGTGTATTATTTTTTGGCTCAGCACTCTCTTTACTTGGTTGGCTTGGTGTATTTTTTGGCGCTATTGCCGTATTGCTACTTAGCGGCATAACCAGTGTAAAAACCTTTAATGCTAAAACGGCTTTGTTGGGGCTTGCATGTGGTACTTGCTTTGCGCTTACATCACTGTGGGTACGTGAAGCGAGCTTAAACTCAGGATTATTATTTCCACACTCTGCCGCTTGGGTTTTGATGTTTGTAATTAGCTTACAAACGCTAATACTACTGGGCTATTTATTATTAAAAGAGCCAAAAACGCTCAGTAAACTGTGGCAATACAAAGGCACTACAGCCGCTATTAGTGTTTTTAGTTGTATCGGCTCTATTGGCTGGTTTAGTGCAATGAGCTTACAACATGTTGCTTACGTTAAAACACTTGGACAGGTTGAAGTATTTTTTACCATGCTAATTGCTGTACTTTGGTTAAAACAGCCACTTAAAAAACAAGATACTGCAGGCTTAATACTCATAGCCATTGCCGCTGTTTTGGTTATGTTGCCGAATTAATGGCAACATAAAAAAGCGCAGGCTTTTATACCTGCGCTATTCATAATTAAGCGTTTATTCAAATTACCAATTAAGAGCTTATTTTAAGTGTTATCACACCGCTAATAATCATTAATACTCCCGCAATACGACCAAATGTAGCTGCATCGTTATAAAACAATATACCTACTAAAAACGTACCCGCAGCGCCAATACCTGTCCACACCGCGTATGAGGTGCCCATTGATATTTGCCTTTGAGCAAGCCACAACATAAAACCACTAGCGACTAAAAATGCCACCGCTATTGCGATGCCCTGCCAGCGAGTATCTGAGTTTTGCGAAATTTTTAAACCTATCGGCCAGCCAATTTCAAGTAAACCGGCAATAACCAAATAAATCCACGCCATTAAACATCTCTCTTTTTCAATATAACTTCATATAAATCTTCGCGGCGATCTTTTAAGTTACGCACTGTGCCTTCGCTGTGAAGAATTTTTAACTTATCCATATCAAGGTCACTAAATAACAGCATTTCTGTATTAGGTGTGGCTTCGTTAAGTGTTGCATCGTGCGGGAACGAAAAGTCCGATGGCGTTAACACAGCCGATTGTGAGTACTGCACATCAAGGCTTTCTACTTGTGGTAAGTTACCTACCGAGCCTGCAATAACCACATAACATTCGTTTTCTATTGCACGCGCTTGTGCACAATGGCGCACACGTAAGTAGCTGTTTTTAGTGTCGGTCCAAAATGGGACAAACAAAATATCTAACCCTTGTTTTGCTAATATGCGTGAAAGCTCAGGAAACTCTACGTCATAACAAATTTGAATACCTACACGCCCAGCATCGGTTTCAAATACAGCAATTTTGTCGCCGCCTTGAATAACCCAATCGTTTTGTTCATGCGGGGTAATATGTATTTTACGTTGCTCGTCTATTTTACCGCTGCGGTGGCATAAATAACTTACGTTATAAATTTTATCGTCTTCGGCAAGCGGCATAGAGCCGGTAATAATATTGGCGTTGTATTCTATTGCCATACGCGACATCGCGTTTTTAAACGTTTCGGTATATTCCGCTAAATAACGAATCGCTTCAGTTTGGTTGCTTTGATTTCCTAAGCCCATTAATGGCGCGTTAAAAAATTCAGGGAATAGTATAAAGTCACTTTTGTAGTCAGATACGGTATCTACAAAGTATTCAACCTGCTTTAGCATTTCTTCAACCGATTCAACACAACGCATTTGCCATTGCACAGCACCCACACGCACGATTGATTTAGTTGACTCAAGTACAGTGTCGGTTGGTTCATACATAATGTTATTCCACTCAAGTAACGTGGCGTAACCAACTGACTCTTGATCCTCTGGTAAATACTTTTTAAGTAAACGCTTTACCTGAAAATCGTTAGATAGTTGAAAGCTTAAAATAGGATCGTACAGCTCTCTCTGATCTACTTTTGCAATGTATTCCATTGGCGTCATTTCACTACTGTGATTGTAATAACGTGGAATACGACCACCCGCTAAAATAGCGCGTAGGTTATATTGGCGGCACAGTTCTTTACGGGCATCATAAAGGCGACGACCTAAGCGCATGCCTCTGTGAGTTTCGCTAATGGCAACATCTAAGCCGTATAGCGCATCGCCATCGGTATCGCTAAATACACGGTCGTGACCATCTGCAATGTCTTCGTAGGTATGCGGGTTTGAAAAACGTGTGTAATCAACTTGCACACTTAATGCTAAGCCCACCAGCACACCGTCATCTACAATCCCTATTTGCCCTTCAGGAAATTGGTCTATTAATCTAAAAATGGTATGACTTGGCCACGCACCACCTAAGTCGGGATACGCTTGATCCATCAAGGTTTTAATTTGCGGATACTGCTCTCTGGTTAAGTTACAAATTTCAAGATGGGTTTTTTCTGCCGACATACACAACTCCTTTAGGCATAAGAAAATAAAAGCCGAATGTACGCTCGATTAAATCAAGAATACACTCAGCTTTGTATCATGTTTTTTACTTTAGATGTACTACTTTAAGCTGCGATAAAAGAGTGTGGTTACTTTCTCTTTTGGTAACCAACCAGCGTATTCAAGACCAAGTTCTGCCAGTGGATCGGCTTTAAGTACTTGCTCTAGGCTGGCGTTATTTTGCATGGCTTTTAGCATCACGTCTTTTGCGTTTTGAACAAGTTTACCATACGCTATCAGTCCTGAACGGTCACTTACCTTACCGTGCCCTGGTATTACTTGCGTGTTGTCGTCAATTTTTTTAACTACATCGTCTACTGCCGCTAAAATACCATCAACGCTGCCACCGCTGTCTACATCAACAAACGGTAAGCTGCCAAAATTAAAGTAAATGTCGCCCATATGCACTATGTTGTCGTTACTAAAAAAAACAACCGAGTCGCCATCGGTATGTGCATGTTCGTAATGCACTACATGCGCGTGTTCGTTATTAAAATGCAGCTTTAAATCATGACCAAAACTTATGCGCGGTAAAAAGTCTGACCCTTCCCCATGCTGCTCCTCTAAACGTTTATGTACGTTGTCGTGTGCAATAACGTGCGCGCCTGCTTTGGCAAAGTTTTCGTTGCCACCGGTATGATCGCCATGATGATGCGTGTTAATAACAAACTCTGCACTGCCTGGTTTTAAATCACTAATGGTTTTTTTAATGTCGTCTGATAACTTAGCAAACTGATCATCAATAATATAAATACCATCATCGCCAACGCTTGCAGCAATATTCCCGCCTTGCCCAAATAGTACGTATACATGCTCACTTAGTTTTTGTGCTGTGACTGGGCCATCATCGGCTTGCGCTGTAGTGCTTAGTAGTAAACCTGTTATTAGTGCGGGTAGTATTTTTTTCATTTTAGTTCTCTGTTGTTTTATTAGTGATTATATAGAACGTGTTTAGCTATACTTTAGTTCATCGCGTAGGCTCTATGACTATTTGATGTATTAATTCTTGCGGCAATAAAGGCGTATGTTTGCCCTCTACATAATCACTAAAACCCGCTCTATAAAATTCAGATAACGGATGCCCCGATTGCCCACCAGGAATAGCTAAAATTGCATGTTCTAAATGACCAGGTTGAGCAATAAAACGCTGCGATGCGCCAAAACTATGCCCTTGTACGGCGGGCATGTAACTATCGCCAAAGCCTTGTGCTGTAGGCATATTTAAAAACTTAGCAAGCAAGGGGATTTGCTTTGCAAACGGATGCTCTATTACTAACTCGTTGACCTTACCCCACTGCCAGCTTTGTACGTTATTACCAAATTGCTCAGTAAGCTTAGTGATAGTTTGGTTAAATGCACCGTGTAATTGTGCATCCCAGCTTTTAAATTGCGGGTTTATCCATGTATCGGGTTTGTTATTAATAAGCTGCCATACTGCGGGCTCTAAATCTCGTTTTACGTATTTAAGTGTGCCTTGTTGTTTATTTAATTCGTCTTCAATACTACTAAATAGAATATTAATCACTTCATCGCGGTAGCGCTTAACTAAGGTATACCCTATGGAAGTTGAACACGCACATTGCTGCCAGTTTTCAAGCGCTGTTATATATTGCTTATTTTTGGTTTTATCGGCTTTTAATTGCTTTAATAGCAAAGCATGCCAAGGCATTAAAAAGCGAGCTTGGTTATCAAGCTGTAATGCGTAAAAGTCACTCTCTGCAAATGTTTGTTTTTCGAATAACCTGTCGCGAATTTGGCTCGAACGTGCACCGAGTGCATAGCCACCATTACCAAAACGCGCGTCATCCTCAGCCGATACAACGCGTGAGTTACCAGTCCATAAACGGCCGCTTTGTAGATTTTTAACAAACGGGCGTTCTAATTCGTTTTGCTGCCAAAGGGCTGAATATTCGCTTGTACCTACGCTTAACTCACTTGGTGTTTTACGAGCTGGTATGCCGCCCATGTGTTTCCACGCTGCGCTGCCTTGGTTGTCTACCACCATTAAGTTTTGTACCGGAATACCCACATTGCTTGCTATTGCCAATGCATCATCAACAGTACTTGCTTGTTCAAGCTTTAGTAACTCCATATCGACGGCATAAGGCTGATGTGCCGCCCAGCTAAGTGCGTAAGGTTTTTCATTAATGTATTTTACAGGACCATATTCACTGAGTATTAATGGATAGTTTTCGACTCCCCCATCGGGTAATGCAATGGGTTCATCAACTTGCCATGTTTTACTATCGTCATTTAAGGCAATCCAATCGGCGGTGTCTATATAGCCGTTAGTAAATCCCCACGCAATCTTGTTATTAGTGCCAACCACAATTGCCGGTGCACCGGGCAGTGATACACCGGTTACCTGAGTTTGCTCACCATTTTTTACATAATTTAATTGCGCTCTGTACCAAATAACCGGCACTGCCATCGATAAATGCATATCATCCGACACCATTCCTGCGCCTGTTTTAGTAAGCGCGCCTGTAACTGCCCAGTTATTACTGCCGCGCTCTTGGTTTGCTTCAATATTTTTAACTGTGTGCTGGGTTTGAGTTGGCAACGCAGGTATTGCGCCGTTATAAGGCGTTAATTTACTACCATCAAGTGCGGCTTGATATTTGCTCGGTTGCGTTAAAAAATCAACCATTTGCTTACCGTACGCTTGCTCAAGTTGTATCAGTGCTTGGTCACGCTCAAAGGTCGCGCTTTGTAAATCAAGGTACATACTAAATATCACAAGTAAGCTGTCTTCACTTTGCCATGGTTTTTGTGTTGCACCGGTTAGTAAATATTCAAAGCTTGAATACCCTACTTGCGCCAAACCTTCGTTTACACCTTGAGCGTAACTTTTAAGTAATTGCTTATCGGCATCAGGTAACTTTTTTAAAATAATTTGGCTACGTTTACGTAGTTGATGAAAGCGCATTTTTTTATCAAGCCCCAATGCGGCTTCGCCAAATAATTCACTTAACTCGCCTGCGGCATTACGCCTTAATAAATCCATTTGAAAAAATCGGTCTTGTCCGTGCGCATAACCTAAACCATAAGCCGCATCGTTTCGGCTACTGGCGTTTATTACTGCTTGCCCTAATGCATCGCGCGAAATTTTTACAGGCTCTACTACCGCGTTACTGCGTCCGTTTCCATCAAGAGTCGGCAAACTTAAAGTAAGTACACCATAAACAACGGCGGTGCTCGCCAGCCCCAAAATCACAATTAATAACAACAAGCGTTTGATTACTTTAAACATCAACCTTTCCTTTGCACGTTTTTGACCAAGCGTTAAGGGCATATAATAACCACAGTTTTATTAAATATTAATGTTCTTGCTCGCAAAGGGTGAAATAAACATCAAAATCCACGATAATGTCAGCTCCACACATCGTGCAGAACTAGTTGAGATCAATATGACTGAAAAAACATTTATCAAAGGTAAAGACCGCGACCTAGAATCGTCAATCTCTACCATGCAAAACAAGCTTAAAGCCCTAAACATTAATGTTGAAGAAGCGCTTTGGCTTAACCCTGTAGCTAACTGTTATTCGGTTCATATAAAAGACAGCGACTGCGGTGTTATGTTTACCAATGGTAAAGGCGCAACCGACAAAGCATCTATTGCCTCAGCACTAGGTGAATACTTTGAACGCTTAAGCTGTAACTACTTTTTTGCAGACTTTTACCTAGGTGAAGAATTTGCCAATGGCGAGTTTACTCATTACCCAACCGAAAAATGGTTCAAAGTTGAAGGCGATGAAGTACCGCAAGGCATTATGGATGAGAGCTTATGGGATTACTTTGACCCAGAGCGCGAACTTAACGCATCACACCTTTTTGATTTTAACTCAGGTAACGATGACCGTGGTATTTGTACCCTGCCATACACGCGCCAACGCGATAACCAAAACGTATACATTCCGGTAAACGTTATTGGTAATATTTTTGTATCTAACGGTATGAGCGCAGGTAACACAAAATTTGAAGCTCGCGTACAAGGTTTATCAGAAGTATTTGAACGCGCTATTAAAAACCGCATCATCGCCGAAGGCATTTGTTTACCAATCGTGCCTGAAGACGTGGTTAAGCAATATCCTCTAATTCACGAAGCGTGTGAAGAACTTCGCAGCCATGGCTTTCATTTACGTATTGCCGATGCGTCGCTTGGTGGCAAGTACCCAGTAATGAGCGTAACGCTTATTAACCCAACAGATGGTTCTGTATTTGCCTCTTTTGGTGCTCATCCTTCATTTGAAGTAGCGCTTGAGCGTACCGTTACCGAATTACTGCAAGGTCGTCGCCTTGATCAACTAGATGTATTTCAACCAGCTACATTTGATAACGACGAAGTAGCAACACCAGAGAACATTGAACTGCACTTTATTGATTCAAGCGGTTTAATTTCCCATGATTTCTTCCGTGCAAAACCTGACTTTGAATTTGTACATTGGGACTTTAGCGGCACAACAGAGCAAGAATATAACTTCTGTGCAGATCTAATCCACAGTATGAATCACGATATATACATCATGGATTACACGCACCTAAACGTATACGCGTGTCGTATTTTAGTACCGGGCATGTCAGACATTTACCCTGTTGATGAGCTTATTTGGCGCAACAACAACGAAGGCGCTAAATTTCGCGAAGCATTCCTATCGCTTGATCAGTACGATGCAGAGCAATGGATGGACATTTACGACAGCCTAGAAGAAGCCGGACATAGCGATATTATCCGCGCCGCAGAATTTATTGGCTTGGCAACTGATGCCGACACGCCATGGCACACACTGCGTATAGGTGAGCTTAAAGCGCACTTATGTTTAGCCGCAGGCAGTGAAGAAGCCATTGATTGGGTTGACTGGATACTTCATACAGGCCAAGTAAACGAAGAGGCAATGCGCCACTTCCGCTGTTTAAAAGCTATTTTAGAAATTAAATACGATGACGAGCGCGAATACGCTGATTACCAAGATGCCTTAGGCTTAATGTTTGGTGCTGATAACGTAGCACTGGCTATTGAAATTGCCGAAGGTAAAAAGCAGTTTAACGGTTTAACTTTCCCTGGTTTATCGCTTGAAGGCTTTAAAAAGCATGCGGCGCTACTAGATGGCTACCGCAAGCTACACGTAGCAAAGCAAAATCATTGGGCGCGAGAAGTTAGCGATAGCTAAACTACTAATTATAAAAAATAAATGGCGCATTTTTAACGCGCCATTTTCATTTATGCAATAAATTAGCTATAGTTAATTTGCCTTAATTAACGCCACGATGTAGCTAATGCCACCGCCTAATAACAACAAAACGAATGTCCATAACTTTAAGCTGACCTTTTGGCTATCACTTACGCTAACTGTACTAGTTGGTGTTGTTCTTGATCGTATTAACTATAATCGTGTAAAAGATGCTCACCGCTTACAAATACTCTCTGAAATAAGTACCTATCGTGCTCAATTAGAATCTATTTTAGTGTCTAATATTCAATTGGTTCGAGGTTTAGGGGTTGCCGTTGCAGCACAGCCTGATTTACAACAAACCCAATTCGAACAAATTGCTAAGCCTCTATTTAAAACCTCAAATGAGCTACGTAATATTGGTGGCGCTCCCGATATGGTAATTCGCATGACTTACCCTTTAAAAGGGAACGAAAAATCGCTCGGTTTAAACTTTTTAGAAGAAAAAAACCAACGCCTTGATGCAATTAGAGCACGCGATACAAATACCATTGTAATGGCTGGCCCATTAAAATTAATCCAAGGTGACATTGCACTTATTGCCCGAGTGCCTGTTTACGTACCGCCAGACAATCGCTTTTGGGGATTACTCTCAGTTGTTCTTAATATTGATAAAGTCTATAAAAATTCAGGTATTTATGAGCTCGAAAAAGAGTATAACGTCGCTTTACAAGGCAGACATGGGCTAGGCAAAAAAGGGGAGTTTTTTTATGGTGATCAAAACATAACAGATCAAGACCCACTTGAATTCACCTTAAATTTTCAAGGCGGTAATTGGCAGCTTTATGTTGCACCTAAAATAGGTTGGAGCCCTCCTAACTCAGCTATATGGCCACTTCGTTTATCTATTATTATTATTTGCGGGTTATTAATTTGGGCCTTTTTATTCTTTTTAAAAATGCTTGATCGCCAACAGCAAAATGAAAAAATGCTTGAAGCAATGAGTGACTTAGCTCAAATTGGGGCTTGGTCATTTAATCTAGAAAACAAGCAAATATATTGGTCTGATATGACCAAAAAAATATTTAAATACTCACTAGATACACAACCTGAATGGCCAAGTGATTTAGGCTATTTTAAAGAAGGTAAAAGCCGAAAAAAAATAGCCGGGTTAATTGAACGAGCTATAAAGTTTGGTGAAAGTTATGAAGTTGAACTTGAAGTTATTAACGCTGAAAATAAAACTATATGGGTACTCGCGCATGGCGAAGTGGAGCGAAAGAATGGCCGTAGCATTCGTATTTTTGGATCATTGCAAAATATTGATACCCGTAAAAAAATTGAATTAGAAAGCAATAAAGTTGCACTGCACAATGAAATACTCGCGTCGCTAACCGTTAATAAACTCATATTAAACGGACAACTAAGCCAATCTAAAGACGTAATCACACAATCGATTTGCCAAGCATTTGACGTTAAACGTGCCAGCATTTGGTTTTTTAATGAAGATAAGAGTCAACTAAATCCGTTTGCAGTTCACAGCAATCAATTATCAAGCGATACCGTAGACCCTATTTGGCTAAGAAGAAATGCTAAAGACTTTTTTAATACCATTGATCACCAAGCTGTATTTAATGCTCCAGATGCACTAAACAACCCGGTTTTAACGCCTCTAAAAGCACACTATTTAAACCCTTTAGAAATTCAAGCCATGTTATGCGTGGTTATCCCAGCCGGTAGTGGAGCTTTGGGTGTTGTATGCGCAGAGCAATGTCAGTCACCTAGAAATTGGTCTCGTAATGAAGAGAGCTTTTTAATTGCCGTCGCAGCACTTATTGGCAGTTTGTACTCAAGCCAAAAACGTATTGAAACCGAGCAACAACTCGTTACCGCTAAAGAAGCAGCAGAGCAAGCTGTTGAAGCTAAAAGTGAATTTTTGGCAAGTATGAGTCATGAAATTCGTACCCCAATGAACGGGGTTCTCGGTATGCTTAATATAATTAAGCAAACTCAATTAGATCTTCAGCAAAAGCACCATATTGAACTTGCTCAATCATCTGCTCAATCTTTACTTAATATAATTAACGACATATTAGATTTTTCTAAAATTGAAGCTGGTAAGCTCGATATTGAAAACGTGCAATTTAACTTACCTCGGTTATTAGGAGAAGTAGTTGAATCGTTTGCCTTAAAAGTAGAGCAAAATAATACAAAACTTATTTTAGACGCCACTCAAATTACTGTAAGCGAAATAATTAGTGACCCTAACCGCTTGCGCCAAATTTTAAATAACCTAATTGGCAACGCGGTTAAATTTACTATTAATGGCGAAGTAGTTATTACCGCCAGAGTAGATGAAACAACGGATGGCTCGTTCCTACAATGTTCAATTATTGATACGGGCATTGGTATTGACCCTAAAAAACAAGCGTCGTTATTTGACTCATTCACACAAGCCGATGCTTCAACAACACGCCAATTTGGTGGTACAGGGCTTGGACTTGCCATAGTAAAACAGTTGTGTGAGCTGATGAACGGTGAAGTAAGCGTAAACAGCATGCAAGGTGAAGGAAGTACATTTTCTTTCACAATACAAATACAGCCTCGCTTGAGTAAAGAACAAGATTTACCGAGTCATTTAATTAAAAACAAGCATATTTTAATTATTGATGAGTGTTCGTTAAATGCAAATACAGCCAGAAAACAACTTACTGTATGGGGTGCAAAGGTTAATTGCATACATGACTATCTTGAGATTGCTGATTATTTAAATAATGTAACCACCCACCCTGAAGCTATTTTAGTTGATTACTACTTTTTTGAAAAAGCGCCGCAAACGGACATAACTGCGCTTAAAAACTTTATAAATATGCACAGTTGCAAGTTAGTTATTATGGCGCCAATGAGTTATTCACCTGAGGAGTCTAAAGTAGGTATGGAAGTCGACTGTATGATTTTCAAACCACTGACCCCTTCTGACTTGTTTGACTCACTCACGAACGATAAATACATTGAACAACAGCAGCAACAAGCACAGCTGCAAAACAAGCTAACTAAAGCACCGGCACTTGATTCATCAGAGCCACAAGTATTACTCGTTGAAGACAATAAAATAAACCAAGTAGTTGCTTCTGCGTTATTAAAACAAGCTGGTGTGACTTTTGATATTGCTGAAAATGGGCTTGAGGCAATTGTAAAACTTAATGCAAAACAAGGTAAGCCATATAAGCTCATTTTAATGGATTGCCAAATGCCTGAAATGGACGGCTACCAAGCCACTAAAGCCATTAGAGAAGGTGATGCGGGCAAAGGTAATGAAAACATTACTATTATTGCACTTACAGCCAATGCCATGCAGGGTGATAAAGAAAAATGCCTAGCTGCAGGCATGAACGACTATTTAAGCAAGCCACTCGATTTAGCCGCCCTAAAACCTAAACTTCAACAATGGCTTGGCACTCAATAAAGGTGTAAGCTAATAAAATACGCTTACTAATTTGAGATTATTTATGCAGTTATCAGCAAATCAACAACGTATTCTTGGTTGCTTATTAGAAAAACAAAGCACGACGCCAGAGCATTATCCGCTATCGTTAAATGGGTTAGTGAACGCCTGTAACCAAAAGTCTAATCGCGATCCTGTGTTAAACCTTACAGATGAAGACGTGCAAAATGCACTCGATGAACTAATAGAAATGCGTTTGGTTACCATAGATGAAGGCCTTTCTGGTCGCGTAAATAAATATGATCACCGCTTTTGCAATACTGAGTTTAGTAATCTGCAATTTTCTGCTCAGCAACGTGCCATTGTTTGTTTATTACTTTTACGTGGCGCCCAAACCCCAGGTGAATTAAGAACCCGCAGTGCTAGGCTTGCTGATTTTAATAACGTAAATGAAGTAGAAACAGCGCTCAATAAACTGATTGAAAGCGAGTACGCGCGTAAATTAGAACGAGAAGCAGGTAAGCGCGACAGCCGATACATTCATTTATTTGGCGAACAACGAAATAGTCCCGCCGATGCCTTTGTTGCTCTACCAAGCGAAGTAATTAAAGATAAAGAGTTGAGTGATTTATTGGCAGAAGTAGAAGAATTAAAAGCAGAGCTTCGCAAAATAAAAGCTCATTTAAAACTTTAATTCATTAAGACTAAATCACATAATAAGTTTATTGCGTATCACATATTAAATTTTATAAGGAGCTGGCAATGCGCGCCGAAATTATGGCTGAAATGAAAGTACAGCCAACGATTGATGTAAATGCTGAGATAACTCGTCGGGTTGCTTTTATTAAAGCACGTTTAGTAGCAGCTCATTCGCGCTCACTAATATTAGGTATTAGCGGTGGTGTTGACTCATCAACTTGCGGCCGCTTATGTCAACTTGCCGTAAACGAGCTAAATAAAGAACACGATACTGACAAATACCAGTTTATTGCTGTGCGACTACCTTATGGCGTACAAGCTGATGAAGACGAAGCACAAATGGCAGTTGATTTTATTCAGCCAAGTAAACGTATGACCGTAAACGTACAACCTGCCGCTGATGCACTGCATGAGCAAGCAATAGCTGCGGTAGTTGGCTGCGGTGAGGCTCTGCCTGAGCAAGCTCAAATAGACTTTATTAAAGGTAATGTTAAAGCACGCCAACGTATGGTTGCTCAATACGAAATTGCAGGTTTTTGCCAAGGTTTAGTAGTAGGTACCGACCATAGTGCTGAAAATATTACTGGTTTTTATACTAAATTTGGTGACGGCGCGTGCGATTTAGCTCCGCTATTTGGTTTATCAAAACGTCAAGTTCGTGCTCTTGCTACTGCATTAGGTGCCCCAGCTTTGTTAGTAGAAAAAGCACCTACAGCTGATTTAGAAAGTGACCGCCCAGGCTTAACAGATGAAGAAGCACTTGGTTTAAGCTATGAGCAAATTGATGACTTTTTAGAAGGTAAATCTGTGTCTAGTGATGTTGAACAAAAGCTTGTAAGCATTTACACGCGTACACAACACAAGCGCCAACCCATTCCGACAATTTACGATTAATGTTTAATAAATAAAATAAAGCAATTAACGCCTTTGAGGATTAATTGCTTTTTTGATCGACAGACTAATAAACTGCGTATATTTTAATAAATTAACACGCTAATATTTATTAACCACCCGCCAAAGAGAATACTGCCTTATATGACATCGCCCATTTTAATTACCGGCGCAGGCCAACGCATTGGTTTAGCACTTGCTCAGCACTATATAGCTCAAGGGCAGGCTGTTATTATTACGTATCGTACTCGCCACGATGCTGTTGATGCATTAGAGCAACAAGGCGCTGTATGTATTTATGCCGATTTTAGTACCGATGACGGTATAAGTGCATTTATAAATACGCTTAAAGAGCATACAACATCGCTGCGCGCTATTGTTCACAATGCATCAAGCTGGGACTGCGAAGCTAACAATCCTGACTTTGCAGTACTGTTCGATAATATGATGCGTATACATGCTAAAACACCGTATTTAATTAATTTAATGTGCGCTGAGCTGCTTTTAAACTACCAGCAAAGTGTCAAAGCACCTGCTGATATAATTCATCTTACCGATTATGTAGTTGAAACAGGCAGCCCTAAACACTTAGCTTATGCAGCAAGTAAAGCGGCACTCGATAACCTAACTAAATCGTTCAGCGCTAAATATGCACCAAATATAAAGGTAAACTCGGTTGCCCCGTCGCTCATTATTTTTAATGAACATGACGATGAGCAATATCGAGCTAAAACCCTTAAAAAATCATTAATGGGCATTGAACCCGGATGCCAAGAAATTATCAATAGCATTGATTTACTATTACAGAGCCACTACATCACAGGGCGCTCCTTGCCTGTTGATGGCGGACGCCATTTAAAGTAAAACACACTAGACTGAGAAACTTATGCATGACGAATTAAAAGAAAGTTACCAAAAAATAATTACTGCTGTAGGTGAAGATGCTAACCGCGAAGGTTTACTTGATACGCCAAAACGTGCCGCAAAAGCAATGGAATATTTAACGCAAGGGTATCGCCAAACGCTTGATGAGATAACCAACAAAGCGGTATTTACATCTGACGCTGACGATATGGTGTTAGTACAAGACATAGAGCTTTACTCTATGTGTGAGCATCATTTACTACCATTTATTGGCCGTTGCCATATTGCTTATATTCCAAACGGTAAAGTATTGGGCTTGTCTAAATTTGCACGTATTGTTGATATGTTTTCACGCCGTTTTCAAATTCAAGAACAGCTAACGCATCAAATCGCTAAAGCAGTTGAAGAAGTTACTGGCGCTAAAGGTGTGGGCGTTATTGTTGAAGCAAAACACATGTGTATGATGATGCGTGGTGTAGAAAAGCAAAATTCAAGCATGCGTACATCAGTAATGTTAGGTAATTTTAGAAGCGATCCTAAAACACGTAACGAATTTTTGCAGCTTATAAAAGGTTAACCCTATGGCTAATGCAATTATTAACGTTACTAATTTGCGCCTGCGTACGTTTATTGGCTTTAACCCCGATGAGCGTGAAAAAAAGCAAGATGTAGTGATCAATCTAGAGATTCACTACCCTGCTGATGACGCGTGTAAAACGGATGAAGTTGACCAAGCACTTAATTATAAAGTGATCACCAAAGAAGTAATTAGCTTAGTAGAGCAAGGCCACTTTTTACTGCTCGAAAAATTAGTGGCTGAAATTCTTGCCGTTTGTCACTCACACCCAAGTGTTCATTACGCTAAAGCACGTGTTGATAAACCGCATGCACTGCGTTTTGCCGACTCAGTGTCGTTAACGCTTGATTGGGCTAAATAAGGCCTTAAAAAACTTATTTAAAAAAGCTTTCGAATCCTACGGCAAGGGCGATAACCGCTAAATAGCGCGCGCCTTTGCCTAGTGTTACTAGTAATAAAAACATACTAAAGCGTACTTTAAATATCCCCCCAATTACAGTTAGCGGATCGCCTACTACTGGCAGCCAAGCAAACAACAAACTATACACACCGTATTTATTAAATTGCTTTTGTGCGTTATCAAGCCCTTTTTGCGATACCGGAAACCATTTTTTATCTTTAAAACGCAGTACTTGTGTACCTAACCAATAATTAACACAGCTTCCCAGTACATTTCCAAGCGTTGCTACGCACCACATAAGCCATAAATTAACTTTACCTTGAGCAATCATTCCCACCATTATCACCTCAGAAGAGCTGGGCAATAATGTGGCAGATATAAATGCGCTAATAAATAACGTGAGATAAAGCATAATGCCCTTATGGCTAAACGTAAAAACCCAGCCTATAGCTTAACACCGATCAGTTAAGGTATTTTTGATCGGTTGACCGATCTTTTGGTTGCTTCACAATACCCTTATCATCTTTT
>NZ_JADYXE010000032.1:0-56092 GCF_015864465.1 Pseudoalteromonas sp. SWN29 | reverse complement strand
GCATTGTTTTTCCACGCCCTCTACTTAATTTTAATGATTAAATATTAAGCGCGACAACTAGTCTGACAGAGAGGGCTCTTGTACTAATCCGGTTAATGGTTTTGTTATATAGCGTCACCGTCAAGTCCAAATTTTTTCTTGTTTAAAACTAGCGCTGCCAGCACAGTTACTCCTAGCACTGTACCAACAGGGAACATGAAGAGTAACAATGTTGAATATATTATTAGTACCCAAAAAAGCCACTCAGTTCGATAGTTTAAGCCCACAACGGAAAATGTTAAAAAGCAAAGCGCAACTAAAAATAAGATGACCCCTGTTACTGTAGACAAAGCTGTTGATGACATTTCTTCTTGTGATATTTTAGGTTCATTATTTCCAAACAGCGTTATCTCTTGAAATGAAGAGGACATAATTAAATACGAATCAACAATTCCCCAAAGTGGTGCCCAGAAAAGCAATAATCCCAAAACTGCGACGTATTTCCCTATAGTTTCCTTGTTCATCATCTCTCCTCACGTAGTTACATAACGAGCCTGTAGATTAACTCGTTTTTTATTTGTTTTTATTGATAAATAAACCATAGCTGAGCTCCTATTTTGGTTCAATCGGTTACTCAATTATGCATAAATTTTAAAAAACGGCTCAGGTAATAATTCAAAAGCTTGTCATCTCAATTCGATATATCGGCATTATTTTTGTTTGATTTATACCAATAAGGATTTTCTCCAAATAAGTAAAAGTAAGCATTATTGCTAACTGTAGGCAAACAAAAATAACAATGGAGAACGGTGAACTTGATAGCATGCTTTGTGTTGTTTTTTCTGAAGTGTCAGCCAAATAAAAATCAACATAGGTCAAAAGTAAAAATAAGCCCGAAACATAAAGTACAACTTTAACTTTTGCACTGCGTAGCTTTGAAACCACTTCATCATTAGTCATTTAAAACGCCTTTAACTGTATTATTTTTTTAAGACGTTTTTTAATGACCTTTTGCTCGCAATAAAGCCCGATAAAACCACCAACAGCAATTGAAGCCACAACCAAAAACCAATATAAAAAGCTGTTAGATGCCTGAATACCCGAAATATAAAGGTATAAGTTAAACGGGATAATAAAAAATAAGCTACCTAGTACTTTAATGAATTCCCTAAAAAGCTCTGTATCAGACTTTGCTTTGTCGATATGAGAGTTAATAGTTTCATTTGATATCTCGTTTAGCTTTGGGTATGTTTTTTGTAACCAATTTAAATAATTCAATTATGCATCCTTGTATTTTTATATCTAGTACTGCCTTAATTAGGCAAAATATATTTGTTAAAATAAGCGACGTTACAGAAAAAATCTAACAGTTAGGGTGGGTATCCCCTAACTGCCTGACGGCTAAGAATATGATATCAAATAGTTTATGAACCACTTTACCTTGTTGGCGAGGAACATCGATTGATTCGAAATATTTGAATAGTTGTATATCAAACATGAGAATGCTCCTTGATAAAAGGGGTATAAGATCATACTTTTAGGTCAAGGTAAAGTCCGTGATCTTGCCCTGTGCCAAGAGATAGTGTTTTATGGGAAGCGCCAAAAGTTATAAATTAACTATTGACGCCATAGTCTCTTATTATATTTTTATGCTACAGCAAAGTTTACTGAGTGGACATTTGTTAAATTGACTTGTTGTTTAGCGTGCCAAAGATCATAATTATCTTGCATAGACAACCAACTCTCAGGTGTTCTACCTATTGCTTTAGACAAACGAAGTGCCATTTCAGGAGATATAGCACTTTGACCTTTAAGAACTCGATTTAAAGTTGAAGATGCGACATCTAATTGTTTAGCTAAGTAACGACAACTAAAGCCAGCTGGCTCAAGGTAAACGTCATAAATAAATTCGCCTGGGTGTGGTGGGTTATACATAGTCATTAGTGATAGTCCTCATAATTGAGAATATAAGCATTACCATCGATAAATTCGAAAGTAATGCGCCAATTACCATTTACAGTAATAGACCAAACCCTGTCACGATCCCCTTTTAGAGGATGCAATTTGAAACCGGGTAAATTGATATCATCAATTGCTTGCGCAGTATCTATTGCTGTGAGTTGCATACGTAATTTACGTTCATGCTTGGCCTGAATTCCAGCAACACTTCCTGTTTGGAAGTATTTTTTGAGGCCTTTATGTTTGAAAGATTTAATCATGAAATGAGTATAGCGTGATGCGCATCACTCGTCGATAAAAATATAACGCCCTGTTATATGCCCAGTTGCTTCTGTAAAAAGTAACTAGTGTGACCTTTAGGCATATCAGGTAATTCGCCAAAAACTGAGTAACCAGCTTTGATGTAAAAATCTAGAGCTTGGAAAGTAGTTGTTTCAAGACGAATATTAGTGGTGTTTTGGGATAAAGCATATTATTCCATACAAGAGAGTAACTTAGTTCCCCAGCCACCTTTACGGATATTTTCATCAATCCAAAGACCTTGAATATGCATCCAATTCCAATTTATTTCACCTAAGACTCCACCGACAATTATACCTGAATCATTTTTAACGAATGATGAAACCTTCTCTCTAAACACTGAGCCTGTGTATGATTCATTATATTCTGTTAAACCAGCTTTTAATGATTAAAATTTATGATCTTGAGGTGGAAGCGGGTTAGTTAATTCCATGATTATGCTACGAACTCCATTTGAGCATATAAAGAGCCTGTAGATTAACTCGTTTTTTATTTGTTTTTATTGATAAATAAACAATAGCTGCGTTCCTATTTTGGTTCAATCTATTACTATGCTTTTACGCAGCATATAAAGAAGTGTTTGGTGTTGTTTTAATTGGCGTTTTGGAAGGTATTACGGGTGGTTGAGTAGCTTTAATTTAGGTTAAAAGGGCTTACCCTTCTTAAAGTATCGTGTTTTTCAGCTTTTCTATATTATGAACAAGGCAGTACAGTTGCCGCAGCGTAAGGTAAAGGCAAACACTTTCGTTTGTCCTCGCTAGGTCAATTTATTCACCCCTCTATTCACGCCTTTCTTCACAATAATATTCCGCTTTTTATTAAAGGTAAGCAGGCTAAATAAAGCCGAGTTGTTTACCATTTTTTAATAATAGTTACTGTCGCCTATCGAGCTACCTATTTTGATTTCATCTTGTCAATGTAGCTTAGACCTTTACGTGATTCATTTTTATGAACCAAACCTAACCAGCTGATATTATTGCAATTTACTTAAAAACCAGAATAGGCTTCATCTTAATTTTGTTTCTGTATTTCTCATTAAATAACCATTTCATTTATTTTTTAAGTGTTTTTTGACCTTTGCTTGTTTTGGTTTATAAAAAACCATGATGCACATGATCACAAATATTCTGTGACCACATTGGTTGCCAAGTAAGCGGGTTTAACGTTGTAAAAAAACTTATCCAAGCAGTACGCTAAATAGCTTTTTGATAGCGGCTTGCCTCTGTTCGGTTAACGGATGGATATAGCTTAAACGTAAAAAGTTTTTATATTGACCCGATGCCGAGAAAAGTGAACCAGGGGTCATGATCACACCTTGCTCTAATACTTTGTTATAACTGTGTTGTGTGTTGATGGATTCCTCTAATTCTACCCACATAGAAATCCCCCCCTGGGCGTGGGTATAGCGAATTTTGTCACTCCAATGGGTATCTAATAAAATCATCAACTCCCTTTGTTGTTGCTTTAGCTTATTGACCTGTTGAGAAAGGTAGCGACGGTAATGGCCTTCTTCTAAAAATGTCGCAAGCCCTTGTTGAGTGGATTCGCTAGAGGATAACTGGGTAACCAGTTTCAATTGAGTAATCTTGTCGTGCCATTTACCTCCAAACACCCAACCAATCCTTAAATCTCGTGATAAACTTTTCGAAAAAGAGCTGCACAGAATAACTTGACCATTAGTATCGAATTTCTTCAATGGTTCAGCGGTAAAAGGCGGAAAAGCCAAATCCCCATAAATATCGTCCTCTATGATACAAAAATCTTTCTCGACCGCTAAGTTGATTAATGCTTGGCGTGCCTTTTCAGGCATGAATGCCCCTGTGGGGGTGGCGTAGTTTGGGGACACAATACAGGCTTTAATTGGCCACTCTATTATTTTTTCGGCCAAATCTTCAACGCTTAAACCTTCTACGGGGTCAGCAGCAACTTCGATAATTTTCAGTTTGAGTTGCTCCATTATTTGCAGTACGCCATAAAATGCAGGCGATTCTACAGCCACAGTATCACCAGGTGAGCATGTTGCCATGAGGGAAATGAATAAGGCGTGTTGGCAACCACCGGTAATGCAAACCTGTGATAGGTCTTGGTTCAAACTACGGTGGCGATAGTGATTTACAATGGCATCTTTTAAGCGTATGTCGCCGCTAGAGTCGTTGTAGTACAGAGCTTTTTGAGAGGGCTTGGAGCGCAGTGCTTTGCTTAAGTGTCGGTTCAACGTGATGAGGTGGTTCGCATCATTAGTCGTGCCAATCGTTGGTAAAATATCGAAGGCGGCACTGCGTGTCATGATGTCTTTTAAGATGGCTGGAACGGTTACCTTTCTGGGAGCTGCTGGTGGGTCAATGCGCTTTGGTGATAGGCGCTCACCTAGTGTCGCTGCTTTGACAAAGTAACCTGATTTTGGTTTAGAAAAGATCAATCCCTCTGCTTCGAGTCGATGCAAGGCATGTAGCACGGTGGCCTTGGAAAAGCCCAAGCTCTGACACATTTCTCGGATAGAAGGAAGCTTTCCACTTGGCAAAAAATGATTGGCTTTAATGTCTTTACGTAATAAGTGTTCCAGCTCTAGGTATTTAAATTGACTCATGGCTGTGCCCTTAATAATAAATCTGTGCCTATTATAAATTAATTTATTGTGCCTGTTCTGTATTTTTTTAAGCCTTACACTTAACAACGTAATTATTTTTAGCTTTCTGACAGTGTAAAGGGTAGACAGAGCACAATGATTGATTTAAATGCTATTGATTTGGCGCGAATACAATTCGCTTTCACAATTTCGTTCCATATTATTTTTCCTGCTATTACCATTGGTCTTGCCAGTTATTTGGCAGTATTAGAAGGTTTATGGCTGTATACAAGAAAGCCGATTTACATGACCTTATGCCGGTTTTGGATGAAAATATTTGCTGTTAACTTCGCTATGGGCGTTGTTTCTGGCATTGTGATGGCGTATCAATTTGGCACCAACTGGAGCCAGTTTTCTAACTTTGCTGGGTCCATTACTGGCCCATTACTGAGTTATGAAGTTATGACGGCTTTCTTCCTTGAAGCTGGATTTTTGGGTGTTATGTTGTTTGGCTGGAAAAAAGTCGGCGAAAAGCTACATTTTACCTCTACTATTTTGGTCGCTATTGGGACCTTAATCTCGATGACTTGGATTTTGGCGTCTAACAGTTGGATGCAAACCCCTCAAGGTTACGACATTGTTAACGGCCGCGTTGTACCAGTCGATTGGTTTGAGATCATTTTTAATCCTTCTTTTCCTTATCGTTTAGTTCACATGGGCTTGGCTGCTTTCCTAGCAACCGCTTTGTTGGTCGGTGCTTCTGGCGCGTTTCATTTGCTGAAAAGATCTCATACACAGGTAGCGAAAAAAATGTTGTCCATGGCAATGTGGATGCTGCTTATTTCGGCGCCTTTGCAAGTTATGGTTGGTGATCAACATGGTTTAAACACTTTAGAGCATCAGCCAATTAAAGTGGCTGCAATGGAAGGGCATTGGCATCAAGCTGAAAAAGGTGAAGGCGTTCCGCTGGTCTTGTTTGGTTGGCCGAATATGGAAAAGGAAAGAAATGATTTTGCGATTGAGATTCCAAATGTTGCTAGTTTGATTTTGACTCATTCTTTGGATGGGGATATTCCACCGCTTACTTCTGTCCCACCAGAAGATCGTCCTTATGTTCCTGTGGTCTTCTTTAGTTTTCGCATCATGGTGGCGCTTGGTATCTTGATGATTGTGCTGGCCGTTACCGCATTGATTCTGCGTAAAAAGGGCAAAATATACGAGAGAAAATGGTTTCTGCGCTTCTGTGTGGCGATGGGACCATCCGGCCTAATTGCCATGCTTACAGGCTGGGTTGTTACAGAAACAGGTCGTCAGCCTTGGGTAGTTTATGGTTTGCAACGCACTGTGGATGCAGGCTCGCCCAATAGCATTACTGCTATGAGTATATCATTGCTAATTTTTGTGTTGGTGTATGTCTGTGTATTTGGTGTAGGCGTGCGCTACATGTTAGCGCTAATTAGCAAAGGTCCAGCTGACGATTATTCACTTGAAGACGATGAGCATTTAAATAAACGCCCAGCCCGTCCGCTATCTGCCGCTGATGGCGTAGAAATTTAGGAGACAGTATCATGCATTTTGATTTACCGACTATTTGGGCCTTTGTTATTGGCTTTGGTTTGATGATGTACGTGTTCTTAGATGGCTTTGATTTAGGGATTGGCTTGCTGTTTCCTTTTATTAAAGACAAACATGAACGAGATATTATGGTTAACTCGGTTGCCCCCGTTTGGGATGGCAACGAAACTTGGCTTGTATTGGGTGGCGCTGGCTTATTGGCCGCGTTTCCTGTGGCGTATTCGGTCATTTTGTCAGCCTTATATGGGCCAATTCTGCTGATGCTATTTGGTTTGATTTTACGTGGTGTCGCTTTTGAGTTTCGCTTTAAAGCCACGGAGTCTCATCGCCCAATGTGGGACAAGCTATTCTTTGTTGGCTCCTTAATGGCCACCTTTGCTCAGGGTGTGGCAATGGGGGCTGTAATCCTTGGGTTTCAGGTGAAAAATTTCGAGTTCGCAGGCGGTGGATTAGATTGGCTGAGTCCATTTAGCCTGTTCACCGGTTTTAGTTTGTTGTTTGCTTATGGGTTGCTCGGTGTCACTTGGTTGGTCATTAAAACAGAGCGCGGTTTACAGAAAAAAATGCGCTCATTTATTAAGCCATTAACTCTATTGCTCTCGGCTTGTATGTTTATCATCAGCATTTACACACCAATGGTTAATGAAAGCGTGCGTGATTTATGGTTTAACTTGTCAAATATTATCTATCTGGCGCCTTTGCCTATTTTTACTGCAACTTTTGCGTTGTTGCTCATGGGAGCGGCGCATTCTAAAGACGAATATCGTGCTTTCATATGTACGTTATGCATGTTGTTTCTGGGTTATTTAGGGTTGTGCGTCAGCCTTTGGCCCAATATTATTCCACCGAGTATTACTATTTATCAGGCTGCAGCACCAACCTCTAGCCTTAAATTTACCTTAGTTGGCGTCGTGTTTATTGTGCCTGTCATCTTGATTTATACATTCTGGTCTTATCGAGTGTTCCGTGGAAAAGTCGTAGATACTGACGGTTATCATTAGAAAGCAGAGAGCAAATGGACTGGTGTTTACAGTGAGTCAGTCTTTTCTATGAGTAAGTTTGGAGAAAAGTACGATGAAAAAAACTCTTCATCAATTTAAATGGTTATTGATTTTTTGGATGCTTGGCGTTGGTTCGCTTTTAGTAGTCGCGACGATTATACGTTTTGGTATGACCTTGGCTGGAATGGAATCAAAGTAAAGGCCTCTTTTAAATAAATAGATGTAGAAGGGAGCACTAACACGCTCCCTTTTAATGCATGACTTTGGCTAAGTACGCAGACTGATTGAGTAGTTCAGATAAAATAGTCATTCCTCTTGGCAATGTTGTCTGAAGATGGGTCAACAAAGCAAATTCTTAATGCTTATAGTGGATTGTTATCTGCCGAAAATGCTGGGCTAGCAACAGCATTGACGCCTTGTGAACGAAGCTTTGTGACCAAATATGATAGATTCCAACCTAGGTATTTTGACCGTTTTATCCAAAAATGAAAGGCGTTGGCTGCCGTGTATTTATGTCTAAGTTCAGTGGGCGCTGTAAAATATTCTTAAACAAGAACCAAATGCTGTTTATTTGTATTCTTTGACTCGCTCTGAAGAGTTTGCGAATGGCGGGATCTTTAAAAAAGATATTCAGCTCATCATCTGTGATTAAATCGAGTGGTTTATTAAAATAATGGCTGAGTTTAAGCAAATGCTCGCAGTAACTTTTACAGGTACTTTGTGAATAGCCTCGGTAGGCTATTTCAGTTTTAACTTGTTCAATGAGTGTATTCATGACTTACCTCCAACTGAAGGGATAACCTCAAGGCAAGTGTGGCTCAAATGGTCAGAATAGGATCTCCGCTTCAACAGCTTTATCAGAGGACACTTTGGGGGTTATAACCCCCCAAAACAGCGTGTATTACTTTGTTCAATAATTCCACTAAATAACTTTGATGTAAACAAGTGATAAGGCATGTTATAAAAAGCCCTTTGTTATTTTGCACCTAAACGGCGTTTAATAATGTTATTGGACAAAATTAAATTAGCTGTTTATATAAACAGTTACTTCTGTAAGTTAGCTTTATTTATGTAGCTACCTTTACGGCCATAATTAACAAACTGACGGATACTAAGCGCTAGTTAAGGCTTATTGAGGCTTACTTATACTGGTTTAGCATTTTTATACGCTTAATAGTTGCCGTTTCGTCTTGTTCTATGGAAAAACTCGAGTAAAAGATAGTGGAAAGTAGTAGGAAGTTTTGGCTTTATGTATTTATCGTGTAATTAGCTAAAACATTGGTTAGATAAGCGAGCCTTAACATATTAATGATACAGGCTCGCTGAGATGTTTATAATAAAAACGAATGAATGAGGTATCTACTTTACATCAAAGTTCACGTGGTCAAAGTATGGGTTTTTCTCACGCGCTTTAAGTACACTGATTGTAGTGAGCACAATGAGATGCAGCTCGCTATTTACGTTAATAACTATGCATTCGTCTCTATTAGCATTGCGTTTTGTATCAGTTGCTACCCCACATACACCATCGCCATTTTTTAATATAAGCTCAATGCTTAAATCGTGCATACAGGCAATTTCGATGTAGTCGTATTGGTTGCAACTGATCATAACGTCCTCTTTATATGTTATTTAGTCGGTTTAAAAATCATTAAAAAAGCAATAACAACAAGGTTGGCTATATACCAAAGATCTTTAATTACAAATTGCCCTAAACGCTCCAATAAAGTGGAAGAACTAAATGCGCCGGTTGCGGTAATTAAAAATGTTTGGGTCATCATAAATACGCTTAAACACGCTAAGCCACTTACAATAATTAGCTTTTTATTATTTAAAAATAGCCCTAAGCCCAATAACACAGCAAATAATACATCAAACCCGCCAATCACGTTAGATGCGCCTTGCACGCTAAATACCGTGTATAACCACGACATAAACGGTGAGGTTTCTACTAAACTTACAATTCCTTTTGCTTCAAATTCATAAAACTTCATGCCGCCAATCCACAGTAAAACCATAGCAACCGGTATAAAGTTTAAAAGTACGTGTTGTTTGTCGGTAAGTTTGTTTTTATAAAACAAAAATAAATATAAAGGCACTACAGCAAAGTATTTAATTATGCCCTGCCCGCTACCAATGATTGGAAAGCCGCCTAGTTGCGCCATCCAACGGTTACTGGCAAACAAGGTAAGTAATGCTACTAAACTTATAATTGCTGCAAATAAAAGTGCTGGCGTAGGTTTCATTAGCTTAAGGTGAGCGAGCACGGAGGCAAACGCTAAAGCAACCATAAATGAGCCACTAATCAAACCTAATGCAGATACAGACATTAGCGAATCAACGCCATAAAAACTAAACGTAGCCGTTAACGTATTAGGGTTTGCTCCTAACGCAAACGACAAGCCAAGTAGTAAAAAGCTACTCGCTAATAAAAAAGTAATCACGTTGTTGGTTAGTTTTAAGTTCATTGTATTTCCAAGTATTCATTAAGACTTACAAAGACCTTGCTAGTTGATAAAACAATTCAAACTGACTCTTAAAAATAAGAGTTGATTAAGCACAACGTAAGCTCTTATCGGGTAATTTAATCATTCACTTTAGTTTATGGTTTGTTACCTCTTTATAAATAAAATTAAATAAGTCTAATATTCATAGTTATTCATATGATGTGTGTCATTTTTTTTATTATTAAATGAAGTAGAATAACGTTGCCTTTTCAATACACAGAATGCATGCATTTCTAAAACTTAGGGACATTTTTAATGAAGGGTACTGATATTCGAGTTACCTCTGGACTGATTTCTATAGCCATTGTTTTATTACTTTGGTTTGCTGTACCGCCTCCACAAGGTGTTACCGAAAACGCATGGCATTTGCTCGCTTTATTTGTTGGTACTGTAGTTGCCATTATTGGTAAAGCTATGCCGATTGGCGCCATTGCTATTTTAGCTATTACCTCTGTTGCGTTAACGGGCGTAACTAATGACAGTCCTTCTGGCGCTATTAAAGATGCATTAAGTGGCTTTTCTAACTCATTAATTTGGTTAATTGGTATTGCGATTATTATTTCTCGGGGTTTAGCTAAAACCGGTTTGGGAAATCGTATCGGCTATAATTTTATTTCTCTTTTTGGTAAAAAAACAATTGGTATTGGCTATGCACTCGCACTTTCTGAACTTGTTATAGCGCCTGTAACGCCAAGTAATACCGCGCGAGGCGGCGCTATTATTCACCCAATTATGAAGTCGATAGCAACAAGCTTTGGCTCATCCCCTGAGGAAGGCACCTCTCGTAAAATTGGGCACTACCTTGCTTTAGTGAGCTACCATATAAACCCTATTACATCCGCTATGTTTATTACAGCGACTGCGCCAAACCCTCTAATTGTAAAGCTTATTGCTGATGCTACCGGTGCAAATATTAGTATTACTTGGGGTACGTGGGCGCTCGCAGCGCTTGTTCCTGGTTTGCTATGTATTGCCCTTGTGCCTTTGGTTGTTTATGCCATTTACCCACCTGACGTTAAAAGTACTCCCGACGCTAAAAACTATGCAGAATCTAAATTAACTGAAATGGGCCCAATGAGTTATAGCGAAAAAATAATGGTGGGAGTTTTTGCCATGCTGCTTATTTTATGGGCCGGCGTACCTGCAATGATTTTAGGGGCTGACTACGCAGTTAACACAACCGCAGTGGCTTTTTTAGGTTTATCGGTTTTATTAGTGACTGGTGTATTAAGCTGGGACGATGTACTTAAAGAAAAGTCTGCGTGGGATACCGTTGTTTGGTTTTCAGCATTAGTAATGATGGCCACTTTTTTAAATAAACTAGGTTTGGTAACGTGGTTTTCAACACTTGTTGAGAGCAACATTGCACAACTGGGTTTTGACTGGATTGTATCGGCCATTATATTGGTAGCTGTGTATTTTTACGCTCATTACTTTTTTGCCAGTACCACAGCACATATTACTGCTATGTTTGCCGCATTTTACGCCGCAGGCTTGGCGCTTGGCGCACCGCCTTTATTTTTAGGTTTACTGTTAGCAGGCGCTTCATCACTCATGATGTCGTTAACGCATTACGCCACAGGCACATCCCCCATAGTGTTTGGCTCAGGCTATGTATCGTTAAAAGACTGGTGGGTAATGGGCCTTATAATGAGCGTTATTAATTTAAGTGTATGGGGAATTATTGGCGGGCTTTGGTGGAAAGCACTTGGGTATTGGTAGTATTGCCTTTGTTAGTTTGGCTTGCACATTTAATACTGCGCACTTATTTTGGTTCGTTCTACAAATATAAACATTAAGGCTGTTGCAAGGGAGCATTATGGTTTTTAAATTCATAAAGGCAGCATATTCAGACCGAGACTACTTATTAAACCTCAGAAAACTGACTATGATTGAACACTTAAAATGCCGGGTTATTTTTAATACCAATTCGCTTAATTAAGTGATCTATTTTGAGGCTGGAAAAACGTGTTGATAGCTAGGCAAAAAATTCGCTATTTAGTTGTTCTAAATGAGCATCTTTTAACGCAGGTAGCGACACGTTTAGCCCCGCACAATGCTTAAGTATTATTGCGGATTGGTATAACTGAGCAACAGCATGTTTTAAGGCTTGATGACCAATATGACTGCTCCCATCTTATAGTTATAAATGAGGTACCAATTGGTACTTTAAAATACCAAACGTACGCTCAATACGTTGAAATAATGCAATTACAAATACATCCACTGCATCAAAATAAAGGGTATGGGAAAGCGGTTATTGAACAAGTTATTACAAGTGCGCAGTCAAAACCGATTAAACTCACAGTACTTAAAAACAACCCAGCATTAGAACTTTATAAGCGGCTGGGTTTTACTATAACGGATGAGAATAATTACGAGTACCACATGCAAACGCGGGCTACTCGTAGCTAAAATTAGTCGCTTTGATCTCTGAAGTCTTTTTTTCTGAAAATAGTTAAATGCCAACCCCAATGCAAAGAGCCTAATCTTAAAAAAATAGTCGTGAAAAATGACCCTAAAATACACCAAATGTAATCTACATTAAGGCTAAATAAAGCGGCATAAACTGCACCACCCGCTAAACACGCAGAGGCGTAAGGTTCGCTGCGCATAACAGTTGGCACCTCACGGCAAATTACGTCACGTATTAAACCACCAAATATACCTGTAGTGATACCCATGGTAATTGCGACCACCATGCCAGAGCCATTAATGAGTGCTTTTTCTATCCCCATAATATTAAATAGCGCCATACCAACAGCGTCTACCAATAAAAAGTAGTAGTTATTAACGCGCGGTAAGTATCGAATAAATGCAATTGTTGCTATAACGGCCCCATAGGTTGAATATAAATACTCTGGGGTAGCAATCCAAAATACCGGTTTGTTTAAAAGTATATCTCTAAGGGTACCGCCCCCTAATGCTGTAACGGTTGCAACCACTACTACGCCAAAGCCACTAATGTTTTTTTCATACCCAAGCAATGCCCCTGCAACAGCAAAAAATGCGACACCGAGTAACCCTAGTACCATAAAGTATTCAGCAGTCATGGTAATTCCTTTTTAAAGTTTATAAGGAGTTGTTTCAACTTACGTGCCAAAAAACATCCCTCAAAAGTTGAATTAACTTTAAAAAATACATTTAAAAACAACGCTGTAATTTACACTGAATGTAGTTTGAGGTTAGGTTTTATGAAAGGTAATATTTGAGAAGGTAATTATTTTAAAAGTAGGTATTTTTTACACGTTGTTTATAAGTAGGCCCATAAATTAAGATAACGCTATTTATCCACTCAAAATAAGCAAGATAGCCTACAAAAATTGACTCAAAGATTAATAAGCTAATACCTATCCAACTTGCAGAATTACATAAAAAATAACGCTGACATCTACCCTAATTTTATTGTTGACATAGGTCGGATAAATGGCGAAGCCATGCCATCCGACAATTAATTTATAAACAAAAATGAGAGTTTATTGTGTTGGTAATTAGAATGGATGACATCCTAATTTTCATTAAGTTCCCTCAAAAAAACGCCCTCTATCGTCTGTCATTTTTACTGGTAAACCGTTACCGACCATAAAGTGATAAAAACGCAAATCATCAATCAAGTCAGGGGCTGATATTTCTATGTCTCGGTAAGTCGCGTCTCTAAACTTAAACCTTAAGGTATGTTCAAACCGTTTCGTTTGACAATAAAGTACTTCTTCTAGCTCAGACACTTTTATATTTATACCAAGTAATTTAAATTCACCATTCGAAATATCAATAGCTTGTGATTGCTTATTATTTGTAGATAGCCATTCAATAACCACTCCTAAAGAAGATAATCCAAATAAATATAAAAACTGATGCAATAAAGGTTTTTCGTTAATTACTTCCATGTAAAATAGCAAAATGACAATAAATAATGCTGATAAAGCCAAGCTATAGACTATTTTAAATCCGGGTAATTTTTTTTGCCTAGGCAAAGCTGCCATAATTAATATCCTGATTAATCTACATAACTCACTTTTGTTCCCGCTAAATGATCATGTAAACAGCGTTTATCTTTTCAAAATATAAATAATGGATTAACAAAACCAGCTATAAACTGACCTACAGAAGGAACGAGTGATAACAATTGCATAGGTAACATGCGTTTAAAGTAAATAGTTGCAAAACTCGCTTTTGTGCCGTCAAGATTTTCTATCCGAATAGACACACAGTATTTACCAATAGTTTGCGCATGGTGATACATAAAGTAGCCATGAAGTACTAACGTAGAAAATACACCGTAGCCTAATAAAAATGCAGATAAAGTAAGGGTTGGTTGGCTTAAACTATGAAAACCTATATACATTATTAAAGGTATGAAAAGTGCTATTGATAATAGGCCATCAATAATGGCTGCAACGAGCCTGTCTGCGCGTGATGCTTTTTCGCCAACTATTTTTGAGTCGGAATTTTGTGTGGGATCTTGCGCTTCTCGAGTTTTAATGAGCTCGTCTATTTCTTTTGCGCGCTCAGGAAAGCGTTCTCGGTCAATTGCTTGTGCGCTGGAGTAAAGCTCATCTAAAGTGTAGGTAGAAAAATCTATTTCAGAGTCCATGAAAACAAAATCCATATAGTATTATTAAAAAGTAATTTAACACAATTAATTTATGATATTCAATTACTTACAACAATAAAATAAAAAAGCTACTAAGTAGTAGCCTTTAATTACTCATTAAATATTTATTTAATTTACTGTTAAAAGTGCCATTTAGCCATCAAGTTTGGGTTGTGCTCTGTTTCACCATCTACACCAAACTTATTTTTCCAAAATACGTATTCAATACCTACATCTAGGCGGCCTGTGTCTAGGCCAAGCATTGGGGCAATGTTATACTTAAGTTGCGAGGTAAAGTTAAAACCGCCTTCACTTTTACCAAACATGGTGTCGGTGCTGTCAGTAATGTCTAAAAAGCCATCGTACCTAAAGTTGCCTTTGTTATAACCCCACGTAACGGTTATTTGGTTGTTATCTTCACGCTCGAATCTATATCGTCTTGAAAACGAAGGTAATAAGCCACGTTAAAGTATTGAAATCCTGGTACATCTAACGATACACCGCCCCTAATAAATAATTATTTTGATCGGTATCGCCCGAGCCATACTCTGTTTGTAGGCCTAAAAATACCTCTTTGACAAAGCTGTTTTGTGGCTTGTAAAGAATAGGGTTTATGTTTAGCTCACCCTACACTTCATTAGGATTGCTTAGTCTATCCATAAAAAGAAGGTGACCCAGAAGGTGAAAACACCCCAAAAATGATGTCGATAGGTTTACATTGCCGCTTAATTGGCAGACCAGGAAGAATAAAAGCATTAGCACGGTTTTTAGAATATGCCCGATCGCATGAGCAGGTTTGGTTTGCCACGCGTGTACAAATGGCCAAGCACTGGCTTAAAACACACCCGTATAACAAAACGTAGTTTATATTTTTTAAAACAAAAAAAGCCCAGCAATGCTGGGCTTAAGGTCACTTTAGGAGTAGTGGTTTATTTAGTTAAATGAAACTGTGATGATGTTAGAACACACATTTTCAGATACACAAAGTTGGTAATCGTACGAAGGTAATGTAGCACCACGTACATAATCACGGTATCTGCCGTTATCTGACGTTGTATCTACTAGCTCACCGTTACGGTATACGCTTAATGACTCAGCGCCTACTTCTTCCCAACTTAAATCTACACGCATAGTATCTAATCGAGATTTATTTGCGCGTTTTAAGCTCAGTTCAAGCTCTACATCACTTATAACAACGCTTTGAGTTGATGTATTTGTATTACCTTCACTATCGGTTACTGTTAACACTACATCGTAGTTCCCTGATGCTGCATATACATGCATAGGGTTTTGATCAGTTGATGTTGCGCCATCACCAAAGTCCCAGCTCCATAGAGTGATATCGTTATTAGCATCAGTACTAGAATCTGTAAAATTAACTGTTAAACCTTGAGTTTCAGCCTCAAAACCAGCGCGTGGTGGTTGTGGGCTAACTTCACCAATAGCGCTTAATGTTAGTGACCAACCATTAATTGTTCCAGTATCAGCTGCGGCAGTATCTTCCACTTGTAGTGTCCAATCGCCAGATGCTACTTCACCGTTAAACGCATCTGAACTGAAGCTTTTAACAATATCATCGTTACCACCACCTACACTACTTTGTAATGTTACTTCAGTACCCTGTGCTGATATTAGTTTTACAACTAAATCACCTGAGTATGTATGAGTAATATCAACATCAGCAGTTGTGCCAAATACAGTTAAATCATCAGAAATATTAATTACTGAACTTGCACCCTCAGGATCATTATCTGGTATTTCTATACTTGCAGCGCTACTGTAAGTAAAGTCATTTAAACCAACTGGTTGAACCATTAACTTAACTGATTGCTGCTTAACAATATCACCCGCTGTAGCGGTTACCATTAGCTCGTAATCGCCCCACTGAGTGTCAGTGTCGGTTTCAACGTTAAGTCTTACTTCATCACCAGGGCGCGCTGTAAGCGATGATAAATAAGCACCACCTAATGTTGTTGATAGTTCAAGCGTTACTTCTTCATCCCACTCGGCAATTGAGCCAATTGTAAATGTATACTGTGCAGCTTCTCCGGCTACAATTTGCTGTGTAAGTGGGCTTGCTGAAATTTTAAAGCCAGGTGTTGGATCTGCATCTAACAATGCTTGATTTGCGTTAAGGCGTGTACCGGCCACAGTTTTACCTTGAAGGGCTGCATTTGCATCACCGCTGCTCATTAATAACGCTTTTAACTCTTGTGTTGTTAAATCAGGGTTCACTGATAATACTAATGCGGCGACACCCGCTACATGCGGCGTTGCCATTGATGTGCCCGAATAAGATGCATAGCTTTCACCCGGAGTAGTAGATAAAATAGCAGTACCTGGAGCGCCCATATCAACACTGGTTAAGCCCCAATGAGAGAACCATGAAATATCATCAGTTTGATTCGTACTAGCAACCGATAACACACTTGCGTTTTCGTAGTTTGATGGGTAGTGAGGGTTTACATCGTTATCAATAGTATCGTTACCAGCCGCTGCTACAAATAGTAGTTCAGCTGCTTCACTCGATTCGATAGCATCAGCCAGTGCTTGGCTATATCCGCCACCGCCCCAGCTATTATTTAATACACGTAAATTAACGCCTGAATTTTTAAGGCCAACCATGTAATCAATACACTTTATGGCATCAGAAGTTGAGCCATCACCTACTGAGTCTAAAAATTTACAACCCACTATTGATACTTCTTGATTTACACCTACTACCCCAACTGAATTATTACCACTTGCACCAATTGTTCCTGATACATGGGTGCCGTGACCTTGATCGTCCATTGGGTCACCAGTATTTGTAATTGCATTAATACCATGAATATCATCAATAAAGCCGTTACCGTCATTATCAATACCATCACCTGCAATTTCAGCGCTGTTCACCCAAATATTACTTGCTAAGTCACTGTGTGTGTAATCAACACCGGTATCAATAACACCCACAACTACATCTCGGCTACCCGTAGAAATAGCCCATGCCTCTACCGCATCAATATCAGCATCAACAGTACCACCAGTCTGACCTTCGTTATTTAAGCCCCATAGCTCGTCAAAGCGAGGGTCGTTTGGGGTACTTGCCATGCTCACTCGATAATCAGGCTCAACATATTCAATAGCTTGGTGAGATTTCAAACGTGCAATAGCATCTTTAGTGCTCATTCCTGACACTTTAAACTTAGCTAAACGCCCCGACAGCAAGGACGTATAGTTATCATCAATTTCATCTTTATTTATATCAGTAATTTTAGCTCTAACTAATGAACGAGCCTGCTTACGCATTTCTTTCGTAGCATTACTTTTATATTTAACAATTATTGAATCACTACTAGCGGTTGCCGATTGCTTTACACCCACATCAGGAACCTTTGCAGCGGCTAAACAAGGAAGTAAGGCGAGCGTAATAATAGATAATTTTGTTTTCATTGTTCTATCCATAGTTTTTGTTGGGTTAGCTTAGATGCTCTAAGCACGTTCTTTCACTATTTCGAGTACAAGGGATCACATGGCATACATTTAGAAAACAACCTAATTGATAATTAAACAAGTTAAAAAATTAAAATGCTTAAAAAACCATCCATTTTGACCAGTTCATGTATAAAAAAAACACTAAACACAGACCTTTTAATGAAATTAACACTCGACAACTTACCTAATACAGGGCCGTTAATTTTTACTGCTTTTTGTATCGAATTAAGAATAAAAACCAAAAACCCTAATAACCAACTGAAAAATAACAATTAAATAATTGGTAAAAAATGATGATTTAAGAAATGACATTAGAGGAATACAGTAATTGGGTACTTAATAATTAACAGTTATTAAACGTAAGTTAAAAATAATGACAAAACGTTTATTAATAATTATTAATTACATTGTAAATTTTACTTTGAGAGCTTTTCAAGCGGATCACAAAACATTATATCGGCACGGCATGCTGAAACAAAAGATACCTTTTTAAAACTTATAACACCTAAGGTATTTTATTTTACTATTTCAAGGAGAAAAATAATGAAGTTAAACAAATCACTTTTAAGCTGCGCAGTAGCAATTGCAATGGGTACTAGCTTTGCCTCTTATGCAGATACATCAAGCAAATCAGCATCAAACTCAGAACTTGCTACTAACGTTTCTGTAGCAAGTATTGAAAACTCGATGACTTTAACACAAACTTTTAATGAAAATACCGCGCTACTAACTCAAGACGGCGACAGCAATACCATGCTTGTTACTACAACAGGTAACTACAATGAAACTGAAGTTTCTCAACTTCAATCAGGAAACTACGGCGAAGTTACCACGATTGGTGATAACAACGCGCAGGTATACGCCCAGGATGGGGTTGCTAATGGTTTTATTACTGAGCTGACTGGCAATAATAATATGTTAATGGTTTCGCAATTTGGCCAAGGCTTTTTTGTAAATAACGAAGCAATTAATACGGTAACTGGCGATGATAATATCATTGATGTTGAACAAGGCACTGGTGGCAACTGGTTCTACAACATGGATATGCAAGGAAACGCAAATGAAATCACCTCACTACAAACAGGTGAATGGCATGAAGCTGAAATCACCATGCTTACGGGCGATGAAAATGTTCTCGATTTAGTTCAAGATGGATATTGGAGTACGTTCAAGGTAAGTAGTCTTCAAGGTAATGAAAATGAACTTGAGGTTGAGCAACTGGGCGATCGCAATACAGCAACATTTAGTTCTATTTCAGGTGATGCTAATGAGCTTTCAGTTGAACAAGATGGTAATACAAACGCAGTAACATTTGCAGCCGTTATTGGCGATGATAACGAAATAGATTTAGATCAAGAAGGATCAATGAATACTATTGAATCTAACTTGTTTGAAGGCTCAAATAACGAAGTTTCTGCTACACAAGTTGGCGCTGAAAACTTAACAACTGCCGATATTATTGGTGATAATAACGAAGTTACTGCAATCCAAATGGGTGACTTAAACGAAACTTATATGGGTGTTATTGGTTCTGATAATGAGTTTATGGCTAATCAAGTTGGCGATTTAAACTCTATTCATTTAGCTAACTTTAATGGCACAGGTAACGATGTTGATTTGGCTCAGTCTGGTGATGAAAATGCAATGCTAGTGCAATCGTCATACCCCGATGTATCGCTTACATCTAACAATAACGATATCGACATTAAGCAAAGTGGCTCGCAAAATGAAGCAATCGTTACGCTCGCTGGCATTTTAGACAGTAACGATAACCAAATTGATATTGCACAAAATGGCATGTTAAATCTTATTGATATGATGGTTGAAGGCAATAACCATAGTATTGATATTTCACAAACAGGCGAAGGTAACTGGGTTACAGGCGTTGAACAATCAGCATTTTTAGTTGGTGGTGAAAACGTATCGTTTAGTGTTACTCAAATTGGTAACGATAACATTGTTGAAGGCTCTGTAATTGGCTTTAACAGCACTGTATCTGTTACCCAAATGGGTGACGGAAACACAGCAACAATTACGCAAATGTAATTATTGAGGTGGGGAGAGCGACCCTCTCCTCATTTTAAATTATGAAAAAAAACATTAGCTTTAATAGTTACCTACTCACACTCTTCCTATGTTTTTCTGGAGCAACTCATGCTGCTGATGAACTAGAAATAGATGGCTTATTACTCGATAGAAGTATTAGCCGCTTTGGTCATCAATTTTATTATGAATTTTCGAACTATTGGCGAGATCTCCCCTCTACGGCTGGTTTTAATATCGAAATAAAAGAAACCGTAATACCAAAAGCGGGTACACAACTTTCTTTAATAATGAATAACCAACTTGTTTACGCGACTTATTTAGGTCGCAGATTAGAACCCCTTGATGAGCGTGTTGAGCAAGCTGTATATACAGTAATAGACGCAATGGCTCGCTCAAACATGGCTGCATCAACCCCAGATATGGCTAAAGATGGATGGTAAAATGAAAAAAACGGCCCTTATAATAATAACAATATTAAGCTTTTCGTCCCAAGCGACTGAAATAATTTATACTCCAATTAATCCAAGCTTTGGTGGTAACCCACTAAATGCAAATATGCTGTTAAGCAAAGCACAAGCTCAAAATAAGCACAAAGCACCGGTAATCGAAAAAGGCTACGCAGAACAATTTCAAGACTCTTTAGAGCGCACCTACTTAAACCGCATGGTAAGAGAAATTACCGATATGGCGTTTGGTGAAGATGTTGAAGATAGTATTTTTAATCAAGACTCTATTTTTATGAGTGGTGATTATCAAATTGAAGTTATAACCAGCACAACCGATTCTATTACAGTAAAAATTACAAATATATTAGATGACTCTGTTGTGATAATTGAAGTACCGAGGTTTGGATAATGTATAAACTACTAATAACAATAATATTACTGGGTTTGAGCGGCTGTGCAAGTTTGGGAAATCTTATTCCACCATCACAGCAAAAAGCTATTAGCTTAGAGTCAACTGAATTATTTGCAGATCTAAAAAACCTACCTAAACCTGTCGGTAGTATTCCGGTATCTGTTTACTCATTTAGAGATCAAACAGGCCAGTATAAGCCGCAAACTAACGTAAGCTCATTTTCGACGGCCGTTACTCAAGGTGCTAATTCAATACTTGTACAAGCACTGCACGAATCAGATTGGTTCACGCCGGTAGAGCGCGAGGGTTTACAAAATATTTTAACTGAGCGAAAAATTATTCGAGCGGGCCAAGGAGATAATCCTAACCAAGCTGATTTACCTCCACTTACCACCGCTAAAATTATTTTAGAAGGCGGTATTATAAGCTACGACACCAATGTAAAAACAGGTGGCTTAGGCATGGAGTATTTTGGAATAGGTGCCTCTGAGCTTTATCGTGAAGATGCTATTTCAATATATCTACGTGCTGTTGATGTTCGCACAGGCCAAGTATTACTGAGTGTAGCCACCAGTAAAAAAGTATTAAGCCAAGAAATGCGTGCAGGATTTTTTAGATACGTGAGCTACAAACGTTTAGCCGAAGCAGAAGCGGGCTTTAGTGACAACGAACCTATGAGCATTTGTGTAACACAAGCAATAGAAAAAGCACTTACAGACCTTATAACAAAAGGTATTGATAAAGGCTTATGGGCTAAAAAAGTAAGCTAATCGCACTGGCAGTCATAACAAATAAAAAAGGCTACGCAAAGTAGCCTTTTTTATAGGGAAATTTAATGCTAAATAAGCTATTTAGCCATTGGCAATAATACAGAAACGTAGCGCTGAGCCCAATTAGCAAGCTCCACTCTATTGCGTGAGTTTGTTTTTTTAAACGCACTGTATAGATGTGTTTTTACGGTATGATCACTAATATTGAGTTTATCTGCAATGGTATGGTTACTTGCACCTTGTGCAATTAGATGAATAACAAACTTTTCTCGCTTTGTTAAATGATCGTAATCGTCCTGCTTTAATTCAATATCATCGTGTAGACCATTAAACGACGATGCCACAGCTAAAATATCACTAAATGCTTTTGAAATTACTTTACGCGTAAACCAAAGCTCGCCGCTATTAACCCGAACTAACCCTTTAAAAATATCTTCTGGTGCATCAGATTTATAAAAAACGCCATTAAAATGGTTAAGCAATAAGTTTTGCTCGCATACATCGTCTTTATCAACATTAAAAATAACGACGCTATAATGTTTAGCTAAACAAATAAGGTCTGCTGGAATGAGGTCTTGCCATTTGCTTTTAGCACCATCTATTAAAAACAAATCATAATTAGCTCGCTGCTCTACTTTAGGCACAACATCATCCATTTTAATATCACCGAATAGAGCTTGCAGTGTTCTTAAAATAGCGGTGTAATTATGCGAATGAAAAGATGATTGAAACGTTGTTTTTACAAATACCGAGTTTGTATGGGGCATAAATTTCTTCCTTGAAACATTTACACCACATTACCTAAATCAAATACAACTTACAATGAGATTTTGGTATTAAAATACAGTTATCGCTTCTCATCCTTAAATAAATAAAACAGAATAAAATCAATGCTTAAAATTAAAAATCGAGTCAATTAAATTGCTTTTATAAGATAAATAACAGATCGGATTAGTCGTTTAGTAACTTATAAAATCGAGTTGTTACACCATTTGTCCAACCAAAACCTTGCTGCACTTGGTACTCCCCACCACTTGCTAAAACGTTAGGGGTGCACACATTATATTTTTCGAGCAAGCACTTATTTATCTCAAAATTTTGCTCAACCATCTTTATCCAGTTTTGCATTATATTCGAGCTTAATTGTGTAATACCGTAATTATTAAGCCCTTTTACAGCAAACCACTGTAATGGTGCCCAACCATTTGGGCTGTCCCATTGTTGTGATGTATGAGTAATGGTTGTAACAATACCACCCTCTTTTAAAAAATCATTGGCTAACAATGTTGCTACTTTGGTAGCTTGGTCATTACTGGCTAGATTAACAAACAAAGCGGTAGAGGCTGCAGCACTAAGTACCTGAGATTGAGTGGCTTTACGGCTATTATAATCAACAAAAAAACCGATAGATTCATTCCAAAGATACGTATTTATAAGTACTTTACGATTGCCAGCAAGTAATTTGTAATGCTCAGCTTGCTTACTATTGCCGAGCAGTTTAAAAAACTTACTTAACTGATTTTCTAAGTTATACATAAGGGAGTTTAAATCAATAGGAACAATATCGGTTGTTTGAATAGAGCTTAGCAAATTAGACTCCCCCAACCAACGAGAACTGAAATCCCACCCCGACTCACACGCAGCACGAATATTACGATAAAAATCAGCTTTTTGATCATCAGCCAACTCTTGTGCTAACTCTAAATCTTCTCGTAGTGACTCAGCCCTTGGCTCGCCCGCATCATCCCAATAACGATTTAAAATACCGCCACAAGGCATTCTTACCACACGGTTTGAACTCAACATATTATCTGAAAGCAACTGCGCGCCTTGCATCCAAAACCTATATTCTTTTTCAAGCGCTGCCACACACATATTTAGCCATTGCATATTAAGCGACTTACGGTGTGTATGCTCCCATAATAATTCGACCATGAGTGCTAAAACAGGTGGTTGCGAGCGTGACAAATAATAACGGCGGTTACCATTTGGAATACTGCCATAATCGTTAATTAAATCGATAAAATTAAGTAGCATATCTTCAACTACATCACCTTTATCTGCATCAATTAAACCCAAGGCTGTAAAATAGCTATCCCAATAGTAAATTTCTTGAAAACGTCCACCAGGCACAATATAGCTGTGTTTTAGTGCAAGTAATGAGTCTTGCTTTGGAATATCGGCCTCTCTTCTAAGGCCAGTCCATAACGAATTTATATACTGTTTAACAGATGACGTATCAACTTCAGTGTCCATTGTTAGCACGGGGGAAGTAATAAAGTGTGCGTTTACAAACTCACTAAGCTGCGCATTATTTAAAGGAGCTAGTTGCTCATAACTTTTACATGCACTTTGCCAATTAACACGCGCAATTGCATCTGCAAATGTTTTACAGTCACTAAATACATGCTGTGTTTGAACATCTTTAAATAATTGGCTCTCGAAAAAACTCATAACTTTCCTTACTTTTAAGCTGTGGTTGTGTGTTGTGAGATAGCATCTGTCCGTTTTTTGAAAAAAACCACGCTAATAAAAATTAAACTAATAGGAACCAAAGAAAGGTAAAACGCATGCTGGCCACTAAAGTGCTCAAATACATAACCCGTTATTATTGAGCCTGTTGTGCCACCAAGTGCTGAAAAAACTACAATTAAGCCAGTCATAGCGGCATGACGATGTTTTTCAAGTGCGCTGAGCATAACGGAGTTAAGTACCGGATAAATAGGTGCCATAAAAAAACCAATTAACGGCAAAACAAATGCAGCAAGAGGAGCGTCAAATAAACTCGTTACGTTATTTTCAGTAATATTTTCGGTAAGTGGCAAGGTAATGAGTATTAAACCAGCCATAGCAATTAAACAACTGCACAATACAGCAAACCAATTAATATGTTTAAGTACTTGCCCTGCCACTAAGCGCCCAAGCGCAAGTGCTGCAGCAAAAATACTAGCCAACTGAATACTAATAGCGACAGGGAGTTTTAAAACTTCATTATTAAATGTGGGTAACCAAGTACCTACGCCCTGCTCAATTAGCACGTATAAAAAAGCGCTGATTATAAATATGAGCACTAATGGTTGATATGTTAGCTTTAGCATAGCTATAAAGTCATACCAGCTTGAGCGTTTAGTTTTACTTACAATAGCAGGCTTTATAGGCGCAGCAATGACGCTCGCTATAACAACTAGGGTTAGAGCTGCCAGCAAATAATAAACGTTAAGCCACGCGGTTGAATCGTCTGGATCTATAAAAGCAGTAAAAATCCAATAGCCGCTTAATACACCAACCATAAAAATGCCTTCAATGGTGTTTAACAATGAAGAGTGGCTGTTAACATCATCTGTTACTTGGCCAATAATAGAGTAAACCGATACTTTAACCACAGCAAAGCCACAACCAATGGCTGCGAATAAAATTTTAAATGCATAAAAGTCACTAATTAAAGCAGTACTTACACAAGCAAGTGCAACAACAGTAAGTGCCCCAAGCATGGCAAGCTTATAGCCCAAGCGAGGAATAAACGAAGCCACTAAAAATGACATTACCGCAATGGATAAATCTTTAAACCCTTCAAGAACTGAGGCCTCTGTTTTACTTACCCCTAGGGTATTTATTGCCTGCAAAATAACGGTACCTACACTATTTAATAAAATAGCGAAAATAAAGTAACTTGCTGCAATAGCCAGTGTGACTTTTGTTTTACTCATAATTGCCCTCGCTTTAGAGCGTTATTAAAACGCTATAACGACCCTTATTGTATGCCCATAATGAGTGCATACACTGTGTGTGTTTATATCAGTGAGGTTTGAGTTTAATTTAGAATAACCGCCAATGCAATCGTTTGCATTTTTATTTTAACATTAACTCAACATCATTTATAAGTTAACGTTTACTCGATTGACGGGTAATTAATTCAATATCAATGACTTGTGATTCGACTTTTTCACCAGCGAGTTGTTGCATTAGCTTTTGAACTAATAGCGTGGCTGCGTACTGTGTGTTTTGTCGGATGGTCGATAATGAAGGATGGCTAATGTCGGCCATAGCAATATCATCAAAGCCCACTAAGGCTACATCGTTAGGAATACTTACATAGCGCTCTTTTAAGGCTTTCATTGCCCCTAAAGCAACCATGTCACTACATGCAACTATACCATCAAAATAAAGGCCTTTTTCACGCAGTAATTGGTTAATAGATTGGTACGCAGAGCTACTTGTAATATCAATAGATACAACATGTTGCTCTAACTTGTGGGATGCTAATGCAGCAGAGTACCCTCGATGACGTTCGCTAATTTCACCGTGTTCTGGGTCACCTAAAAATACAATATTTTTAGCTCCATGTTCTATTAAATGCGTAGTTGCTTGCAAGCCCCCTAAATAGTTGTCACTTCCTACAATGGCATAATTACTGGGTGTTTTAGGATCCCCCCATACTACCAGCGGAACACCTGCGTTAGCCGCATTTTCTATATTGGTTTGGTTTTTACCTTGGCCTACCACAATAATGCCGTCTGCACGGCGGCTATTAATAAAGTAATTAGCCCAATCGTCTTGCGCCATTATTGAGTTTGATAATAAAAGCTCTAACCCTTGTTGATTAAGCGCAAGGTTAATTTCGCTCACCACTTTAAGTAAAAATGGGTCGCTAATCGACTGCTCTGTTTGTTCATCAAGGTTAATTATAACTGCCACAACATTGGTTTTTTGTGTACGCAAGCGGCTTGCAGCAGTATTCAGGCTAAAATTATGTTCTTTAGCTAAGCGCTGTAGTTTGTCGCGGGTTTCTTGCTTAATTAGCGGATTATCATTAAGCGCACGCGAAACTGTTGAAGTCGATACACCTGCTAGTTTTGCTAAATCAATTAATTTAATTTTTTTATTATTCATGATTTCCCTAAATCGCCGGTTGCCACTAATTAGCCTGAACTCTGGTTGCTTAATACAATTATCTAACCTGCTGACAATATAGCATTATTATTTTTTACTGGCGCGAACAACGTCTTAAAAAATGTTTATCTGATAAATAAGCTCAATAAATAAACCATATAAATTCATAAATAATTTACAAATAAATATTGCAAACGTTTGCATTTATCTCTAAGGTTTCAACATACACAGCTTATTTACATTAAATTTTGAGAGATAAGGCTGAAAAATCACACTGTTTCACACACTAAACGGGATCACACACATGAAAATCAATAAAGCAAAAAGCACATTAGCGTGTGCAATTACTTTAGCGCTTAGCACTCAATGCGCATTTGCAGCAGAGCAAACACAAGAAAAACAGAAAGTTGAGCGCATTGTGGTATCGGGAACACCTACGGGTGTTGGAGTTAGAAAAATAGATGCCAGCTATGCGGTAACTAATATCGATAGTGAACAAATTATTAAACTGTCTCCAAAAAGCACCGCTGACTTGTTTAAAGCAATACCTGGTGTTTGGGTAGAAAGCTCAGGTGGTGAATCGGGCGCTAATGTATTTGTTCGTGGTTTTCCTGGTGGTGGTGATGCCCCATTTTTAACACTCAGTATTGAAGGCTCACCTATTTATCCTGCTTCAACATTGTCATTTTTAGAAAACTCATCAATGTTTCGTATTGATGAAACTATTGATACAGTAGAAGCTCTACGTGGTGGACCTAATCCTGTTTTATCTAACGGACAACCAGGATTAACAACCAATTTTAGATTAAAACGTGGTGGCGAAGAAACAGAAGGCTTATTTAAATACACAACATCTGATTACGACCTACAGCGAGTTGATGCTGTGATGAGTGGTGAAATTACTGACGATTTATACTTTATGGTTGGCGGTTACGTAAAAAGCTCTCCGGGTATTCGTGATGCGGGCTTTACTTCTGAAAAAGGTAGCCAATTTACAATCAACATTACTAAAGATTTAGACAACGGTGAGCTTAACTTTTATACCCGCCAAACAGACGATCACGGTGCATGGTACTTACCAACACCCCTTAATGTTGATGGTATTGACGCAGAATATACGCAACTTGGTACGCTAAATCGTCAAGCAACAATATTTACAGGCCCCGATGCACAAGCACTTGATATTGACCTAGGTGATGGCCGAGGGTGGGACGGCCATGTTTCGGGCGGTAGTATTAAGCTAGAGCTAAAAGATGGTTGGCATTTTTCAGATCGCTTTAACATTACTAAAGGCGATGCAAATACCTACGGTTTAGTACCTAGTGGCTCAGCAACAACGGTTGGAGCCGTTGCTGATAACGGCCAAACTGCATTTGGAGCAGTTACAAACACTGAATACGCAAGCGATACCCCAGTCCAACAACTTGGTCGATGGGTCGTACTTAAAGAAATCAGCTCATTTACTAATGATTTAGCTTTTTCGAAAAAATTTGGCGACCTATCAACAACCTTTGGGTATTACACTGCAAGTACTTCAGCAAAAGATTGGTGGAGCTTAGGTAACACTGCATACCATGTACTTGAATCAGGCGGAGAAGCATTAACGGGGATTGAATGTAATCAAAGCACCGATGGTTGTGATTTTAACTACGACATAAGCTCAACAGGTGATGCGCGCACTAACGCGTTTTATGTCACCGGTGAATACAAATTTGCTGATGCGTTTACGCTTGATGTTGGCGTACGTCAAGAAAACCACGAAGTAGAATACAGTGTAGATGAGGGCCTTGACGGTATTATTACTAAAACCGTTAGCTATGATGAAAGTAAAACATCGTGGACTACAGGGTTAAACTACTCAATTAATGATGATATAGGTGTGTTTGCCCGTGTTAACCGTGGTTATAAAATGCCGTACTTTGATGACTTTAGAGATAACTTTGATGCTTACGAAGGCGGCGAAAAGCTTATTAAAGAAATAACTCAAGGCGAGCTTGGCTATAAGTTAATTACTGAATCAACCGACTTTTATGCAACCGTATTTGTAAATGAAGTTAAAGGCGACACATTTGTACGACGACCTGGCGTACCTGCTGAAATTTTAACAAACGAAGCATACGGTATAGAGCTTGATTACAACTTTAATCATGAGTCTGGTTTTTCTGTTAATTTAAATACGACTTTACAAGATGCTGAAATTACAGAGAGCCCAACAAACGATGGTAACCAGTCGCAGCGCCAACCAAAATGGCAAGTACGTGTAACACCAAGCTACGACTTTGAACTGCAAGGTATGTATGCAACTTTATACGGTACACTTTCAGCTGTTGATGATCGCTTTGGCAATAACGAAAATACGGTAACACTCGATGGCTATGAGAAAGTTGATTTAGGTTTCATCCTAGAACCAATGGAAGGTATTAAGCTTCAAGTAGCAATTGATAACTTAACTGATGAGCAAGGCATCACGGAGGGTGACCCACGTAATGCAGATTCACCAAATGGTCGCTACATTATGCCTCGCACTACGCGTTTTAGTGTAAGTTACGCGTTTTAAATAAAATACAATAGAAAGGGAGCATTCGCTCCCTTTCACTTTAATTAACCTAAACAAATGAATTTAAAGGCTACTCAATATTCGCTTTTAATTTATTTAACGCATCTACCGAAAAACCTCGGTCATAAAAATATAAAATTTCGCCACTGTTATTAATAAGTACTACGCGAGAGTTATTTGGACTTTCATTACCTGTAAATTTTTGAACCGCTTCACCATCTTTATAAATAGTGATTACTCCGCCCCATAATTCTTTAGGGATGCCTTTGCGCATACCACTGTCTATAAATGTACTGAACATGCGTGGCGCCATGCCCGCAATAGTAGGTAGCTCGTAGGTAGGAAGCGTAACGCCCGCCATGTCTAAGCCAATTAACCAACGGTCTATATCAAACTGACTGTCTTGCTTGTAACCAATAAGCAGCAGTGTTTTATCTGCTTTAAAGTCGCTAGGTATAGTTACCATATTTTGTTCTAAGCTTTCGCCGTTAATAATTGGAAACTGCTTCCCTGTTATTTGTTGGTTTGGGTATTGCGTGGTACATGCGCTAAGTAGTAAAAATGCAAAAGCACTTAATATTAATTTGATCATAATAAACCTAATTTTTTAAATTTCATAACGATACGTTTAGTATGGCAGCTGAGATCTAAAAATGTTGATTAGCTATGTAACTTTTAAATTTAGACGCGGTCATAGCCTTGCCATATTTCCAACCTTGTCCGTAATGTACACCCGCTGTTTTTAAAATAGCTTCTTGTTCTGTGGTTTCAATCCCTTCGGCTACGCAGGTATAATTAAACTTATGCACAAGTTCCATAATATTTGGGATCATAGAAGCTTTTAAGCCCTCAGTTGCTATATCTTGAACAAACGTACGGTCAATTTTGAGTTGGTGAAAACTTAAATTTTGTAAGTTTCTTAAATTTGAGTAACCCGTACCAAAATCATCTAATGATAAATTAAACCCCGATTCAACTAATGTTCTAAAATGAGCATGCGCAATGCTTGTATCAAGGTATTCGTCTTCGGTTATCTCTAAACAAATAATAAAGCGTGAATTGGTTAGCTCTGTAATTTGCGGCAGTAACGACACATTACCTTGCTCTACATCGCACGGAAATATATTAAGCGATACTTTAAAGCCATCAGGTAATGCCTCTATAGCGGTCAACTCTTTTATCGCTGTAGCAATCATTGCCTTAGTAAAAGTCCATGTTAAATTGTTTTTTCTGATAACCGGAATAAACTCATCTGGAAATAAAGCCCCGTACTTATCTTCAAAACGCGCAAGTACCTCACAACCAATCAGCTTGCCACTTTGTAAACAAATAATGGGCTGGTAAGTCCAATAAAATGATCCCTTTTTAAGCCCTTTACGGATACGCTGGTTAGTAGAGCGACGTGCAGCAATTCTTGCATCAACAATTAGTGCAGTCGATATGCCCGCTAAACAGGTTAAAATTAACGAAATTATTAATAATAAGTGATTATTAGAAAAAAACAGACTCCAAGGTAAGTGCACTACCACACAATAATGACTATTTGTAGAGCTGCAAACTGAATTAGTTGAGTAAGGAAAGAAAACATTACTTTTTACCTGCTGATATACCCCCTCTTTACCCGCTAAATGATGTAAAGCATTTGGTGCTTTATAAATAACCTCCCAATCTGGCGCAATAATTCCGATATTGGTAAAAGGCGTGCTCTGCACAATTAAATTATAGTCACCTTGCCTGACTATAATTACTTCCATAGGGCGTTCACTAAATAATAATAAATAAAGCTCTGGCTCAAAACGAACTCTCACCTCTTCATCATCTCGAATAAAGTCAGGCTGTTTGTCATTAATTGGTTTACTTAATAAGCCCGCGCCAGTAGTGCAAACTAGCTGGTTATCTTTAAAAAAGCCTATATCAATTACATATTTTGCGTCAAATAAAGCGCGGCGCATCTCAAGAAGAGTCGCGTTATCACACTGTTTAAATGCCAGCTTATTTAATGGGGTAAGAATTCGACGCCTCTCTGCAATTGCACCATCTATATGAGTTAGAATATACTCAGCATCAGATTTTGTTTGTGCTGTTAACCGCTGGGCTGAAAAATTAAGCAAAATAAAGCAGCCAGTTACAAAAACTAACCCTCCGGTTAAAATAGCTATAATCGATTTTTGTTGGTACTTTTTCATAGCATCCCGAGCTTATTAATTTATATCACTACTTTATTTAGATGATTGCATAAGTTGCATTAAACTCAAACAGGTAGATTTAAGGAATTTTTAACAATTCTTGAACTAATTGAGTAATTTCAAAGCTTACCGTTAAGTGTTGGCTACTTTCAAAATGGATCCCGTCACCGCCAAACACGTTAATATATGCATTAAGGTCAATAAAATCGCATTTATTATTAGCTGCCACGCACTTAAATTCGTTAGATAGCTCTATTGCTTTTATATCGGCCCCTTCAAAAATACGTGAGTACTGCTCGGTAATTCTTATTTTAGGTGGGCTAGCAATAATAATTTTAGGAGATTTTAAAGTACTACCTTGCTGATAATAAATATGTATAGAGTTAATTAAATCATTTAAGCCATCGGCTATTAAACGAGGTGTTAAGTTAAAGCGCTTTTTAAGATCGTTCGTACCAAGAGCAATAATAATAAAGTCGAGCTCGTGCTTATCTAAATAAGGCCTTAAATAACTTACACCACTAAGCACACCATCAAAAGGCGGATTATGCACTAAAGTACGATTAGGTTGCCCCGCCTCAATTACAGTAAAGTCACACCCTAAGTTTTTAGCTAATAGCGATGTCCAGCGGGTATTTTCATTAAAACGTTTACCCGTTATAGGGTTTAATCCCCAGGTATTAGAATCGCCAAAGCAGAGTATGTTTTTTGTCATTTGAGTCATTAAAATGGATTGAGTGTATAACCTTGTTGTTGCAACTGAGCATGCGCTGTCATCGCCGAAAGTGACATTTGCACACCTTCTATTAGTTGTTCTGGCGCTACTTTATAATGCGTAGCCGATTGCCCACATACATAAACTACGGTGTTATTGGCCAACAATTGTTTTATTAAACTTTGATTTTTGTTGTCCATTTTAAAACGTTCTTTATATTCACTGCTAGCCAATACATCAACGCTAGCACTACCATGAACTACTAACGCTAATTGAATGTTATCTGGTTTTACACCGTGTGCTACATGCATGTTAATAAAGCGGGCAAGTGAATTCATTGAATTGTTTTGATCACCTTTTTTAGCACCATCACCAACATCAAAAGCTATTTTAAATACGGTGGAATCATTAATCGGTGCATGCTGAGGTACATTATAAAAGCTACCAAAGCCTTTAATAAGGTTTTCACCCGCTTGCGAAAATGGGCTAATAAGTAAAAGTATTAATAGGTATTTCATAAACAATCCTGTGTTTTTTAAGATTATTACTAAACTACCAGAGACAACCAAAAAAGGCTGCAATTTAAGCAACCTTTTGGGTACTTTTATGGCTATGGTTAATAAACTGCATACCTAAATAGCAAAACGTATTCTTAAACTGCTCTATAAAACAAGCGGGAGCTTCGGCTGATGACGCATTTGAGAGCACTGAAAAATGCTTACCACGTAAACTACGAAGCTTTGGTTTTAATACTTCATCGTCCATGTAATCGGTTATTCTATCAATAAATAATTTCATTTGTACTGTGGTGCTGTACCAATAAACGGGTGAGGCAAACACCCAATGGTCATACTTTAAAAGCGCTTCAAATACGGCGTAAAAATCATCATTTTTATAGTTTTTGTTATAACAGTACGGCGCAATTTTATAATTATCCAGGCAAATTACACGCACATCATTTTGCTCGGCAAAGCTATTAACATGGGCTGTGGTATTGCCGTTTTTTCGTGCGCTTGAATAAATAATAACAGTACTACGCTCAAGTTTTTGTTGCATTTAGTTAGCTCCTTTTTTAATGTGGTAGGAGCTTAAAACCTCAAGTTATATTGAGGTCAACTAAAGGATTAAAATAATGGACGCTTCACAAAAAAAATTAACCGAAGCCAATCTAACCGTTGGCTATGTAGCAAAAAGAAGCGGTGTGAAAGTATCTACTCTTCACTTTTACGAAACAAAATTTTTGATACGTAGTTGGCGAAACAGTGGTAATCAGCGACGTTATAAACCCGATGTTCTGCGCCGAGTAGCGGTTATAAAAGCGGCACAAGCGATGGGAATTACACTCGATGAAATTAAAAACACCTTAGCCACCCTACCCGACAACCGCACACCAACTAAACAAGATTGGTCAGCACTTTCAAAACATTGGCAAGCGCAACTTGATGAGCGCATTACGCATATGCAGCGTTTACGCGACCGCGTTGATGGTTGCATAGGTTGCGGCTGTTTATCGCTCAAAAGCTGCCCTATTTATAATAAGGATGATCATTTAGGCGAGAATAAAAGCGGTGCTGTGCTTTTAAAGTCAGCTCCTTTATCTGTGAAAAATAAAGCTTAACTTTTAGCTAAAGTGAAAACAGGTTATCCATAATCTCAGTATTATCAATTATATAATGATCAATATACTTTCCTTATGCGATAAACAAAGCCTTGCTCATACATATTAATTACTTACATTTAAATTAGATAATATCATGCCCGCTTATTTTATTTTTAGCTTAACAGTTAACCAACCCCGTCAAATACATAGGTCATTCATCAATTATATCCGCACCAGATATGTATCTTTTTTGTAGTACTTTGTAGTCTCGCCATTACATTTGCAACCATTTCTTTAATTAATATATTTAATCCATTTTTGTGCAGTAATTAATTTTTAAAGAAGCAATATAAAAATCATAACAAACCAACCACCCTTTAAAACCCGAACTTAAAACACATAAATAACAGACACTTAGAGTTTTAAGCAAAAACTCTATTTCTATAAATAAAAAACAACTTATAATAAAACTTAAATAATAAAAACGCCTTTTATATTAATAAATATTTAATATATCCCTATCTATAATTTTATATTTCGAAATTATTCACTTTTGTTTGGGTTTTATACATGCTTAGAAAAATATCAATCCGACTGCGCTCGGCGCTCGCCTTTAGCTTTATAGGGTTATTAGTTATTATTGTTGGCTTATTTTCAATATTTAGACTTAACCTATTAAATACCGAGATTAATACGATTGCAGAAACTAACGTGCCAGCACTTGAAACCTCTCTAATTATCCTTTCAGACTTTTATAATTTAAGGTTGCAAAATAGCAATGTAATTAATGCAACTGAAGCGAATCAACTTTCATACAAACAAATTTTCGATAATACAAAACGCACGTTACTCGATAATATAAAAAAAATGGCGCCACTGCTTAATACTAAAAATGAAAAACACCAATTAGAAGTGATTGAATCTGATATTTATAAATTTTTATCTCTACAAAATCAGCAAATTAAATTATTAGCTGAAAATAACTTACAAGGCGTTCAAAGCCTTCAAGAGAATGAGATGAAGCAGGTTCGTGATGGCGTAACGCAAGCTATTAGTAATATTGTAGAAAGTCAGCAAGCAAATATTCGTGATGGTAAAATTAAAGCACAATACGTTTTTGACCAATCCATTTTTTTTGCTTGGATCACATTAATTGTCGCCATTATTTTAGTTTGGTTTTTTGCTTGGTCGTTTACCAGAAGTATTATAAAGCCTATGCGCAACGTTTTAGATTTAGCGCAGTCCATAGCCCGAGGCGATTTAACCCAACCGATTAGCGATGAAGGGAATGATGAAACCACAAGCATGATTATAGCACTGAGTCAGATGCAACAAACGCTCAGAAATACCATTAATAAAATTCAAGACTCATCTCATAACTTAGTCTCTACATCAGAAGAGCTGAGTGTTGTTACTGAGCAATCAACGCAGGGTATCATTTCGCAAAATGAGCAGTTAGAGCAGGCTATTTCCGCAGTTACCGAGTTAACAGTTTCAGCTGAACACGTTGCGCAAAGCTCAGCCGACACATCTCGAGAGTCAGACTCAGCAAATGAACAAGCGCTAGCTGGCTTAAAACAAGTAGAAGATACAGTAACTACTATTACCGCTCTTCTTAGTGAAATCGATAAAACTCAAGACGGTATCAAAAACTTAGCCACAGAGGTCAATAAAATAGGATCGGTGCTTGATGTGATCAGAGATGTAACCGATCAAACAAATCTACTGGCTGTCAATGCCGCGATTGAAGCAGCAAGAGCAGGTAGTTATGGCCGAGGCTTTGCTGTTGTAGCGGATGGTGTTCGTGCATTAGCCCATAGAACAAGTGAATCAACAAAAGAAATAGAGCTAATGATTCAGTCAGTTCAAAGTGGAACTAAAAACACAGTAATTTCAGTACAAAGCAGCCATGACAAAGCACAAAAAAGCTTAGATATATCACAGTTAGCAGGCAAAGCTTTAATAGAGATAACGACTGCTGTTGCGCATATAAACAGTCAAAATGCGACAATTGCATCTTCAGCTCACGAACAGGCAAATGTATCTCGTGAAATTGATAAAAACTTGCTAGTAATACGCGACGTAGCTGCAGAAGTAGCCTCTGGCGCTACACAAACTAACATGTCGAGCCATGAACTTTCTCGTTTAGCCGACTCGCTAGATGACTTAATCAAACAATTCAAAGTTTAAAATAATTCTGCCTTAGCTTAAATACTCGCTTTATTAGGTATTTAAGCTGAGTAAAAACCTACCGGATAGCTATTTGTATATGCTGGAATATATATTTAAAAATATCCCCAATATGAGAAGCGGTATTGCTAACTGGCTAATTTTTAAGTATTCTTGCGTGCCTAAAAAGGAAGCAAAACTTTAAGGAATAAGCTATTGGAACCAACTAATCCCCCCCCAGAACACAATACAAAACCACCTATAGTTACTCAAAAATTCACTCAAGCCCTTAAAACGGTCGATCATAAAGAACTAAAAAACACTGGCTTTTGGTTAAATCAATTTTTTATGGTTATTTCTACTGTATTTGGTGTTTTTTTAGCGGCTCAAAGCGGTTTAGAACAAGCGCTTAAGTTTGATTCGTTTAGTAAAATGGAAGATAACTACTATTTACGTACATCACTTTATGACGAAGTTAATGATAATGCCAACACGGTGGCCGAGTATGCAGAACGCTTAGCGAAGAGCCCACCAACATCAGAGATGGAGTTTTTTAAACCGACACTTGAGCAGTATATATGGAAAACCATGCAATTTTCTCCTACTACGCTTGAAACACCGAGTGAGTTTTTAACTAGAATACGTCGGTTTTATTCTCGAGCCGACTTTATCATCAATGCCGCAATAAATCGCAAAATGTCTGCTAAGCAAGCCTCTATCGAATTAGCAAAAATAACAGACTTAATTAAAACTCAAACACTACCAGCATTAAAAAATAGCGCTAAACAATTAAAAATGGAATTACAGCAGAATGATATTTCTGTTGGTTCGTTAAAGGAACTTGAAAATGCTAACTAAGAACTGCCCTCATTGTAAAGACCATCCATTAGAAGCAACCAATTATCAAGGTGAAGAAATAGATATTTGCCGTGAGTGTGGCGGTTTATGGTTCGAAAAAAATGAAGTAAACAGGATGATTTCAGAGATAAATGACGGTCCTGAAGGAGATAAATTTGAAACTCACTTTGGTGAACCATTAGGAATTTCTGAGCTTGACTGTCCTGATTGTAAAAAAAGTTTAGAGCGTTTTCATTTACTTGAAGCTTTTCATACCGAAATTGATGTTTGTAGACACTGCGATGGCACCTGGATTGATAAAGATGAGCTTGAAAGTGTAGAAAAAAGCCCTGAAATAAAAGCGAGTTTAGGCGAACTAAATCAAAAAGTAAGTTGGAAAACCTATCTGTTCCAATTTTTAACGCAAATGCCTGTTGAATATAATATTAAACCACAAAAAACACCTTGGGTTACTCGCGGCCTTATTGTTTTAAATACATTGATTTTTGCACTTTATTTTTTAAACCCAAGCTCATTTAGCTATGTTATTGATAACTTTGCTATGACACCTGCAGATTTAAGCAAAGGTAATGAGCTATGGACTGTATTAACTTGCGTATTTTTACATGGCTCTATAATGCATTTAGTCGGCAATATGTACTTTTTATATATCGTTGGCGATAACCTAGAAGATGTTTTAGGTCATAAACGCTTTCTGTTGTGGTATTTGACCTGTGGACTACTCGCATCGTTTGCAAGCTACATTGTAAGCCCAATGTCGGATATACCAGGCGTGGGGGCAAGTGGCGCCATAGCAGGTTTATTTGGCATGTACTTAATGTGGTTTAGACATGCAAGCCTTACTTTTATGTTTGTAATTTATCAGAAGAAACTTTCTGCAGTATGGTTTTTTGCTATTTGGTTAGGATTTAACATTTTTGGTGCAGTAACAGGCCCTGATGGCATTGATTATGGTGCGCATATTGGTGGCTTTATAGCTGGACTAATTATTGGTTATATTTTGAAAAGTAAAATATTAGAGCAAAACCCTATAATTCGTTTACTAAACCAAAAAGAAGCACAATTAAAACGTTAATCGTCATATTAAAGCCACTAATAGATGAACATTAGTGGCTTTATAAAACTTCTCACTAATTTCTATAACTTGCAACGTGTATAAACTGTATAAAATTGACCCGTGTTTTTTATCGGTATATCGTACGTTATAGCCTCTTTACTAAGTTCGCATTCAAAGTTATTTAATATATCAGACAGCAGTGCTTGCTCTTCGGTGAACTGTATTGTGGTGTACCACAAGATTGAATCTTCATCTTTTTTGTTTTCAATATAAATACTCTGTAGTAAAGAGCTATTAAAAAACATGTTTGAAGGCTTTGAAGTACGTATTGTTTTATTATCGAAATAAAAGTAACCATTGTTATCACTTATGGCTTCATCAATATAAGTATCACCATGAATCAGCTCTCTTGTTACTTTAACGCCCTGTTGGGGCTCACCCTTGTTTAATAGTCTGCCTTTTACAGGCAACGACAACGTAACGTCTTGTTTATTAAAAAAGCCAAACATGTCTGCACATCCTTGCATTGGTATTAATAAAAATAAAATAAGCGTTAAAGTCACGCCAGCCGATCTTGTATTAGTCATAAAAAGTCCTTTTCCTATTTATACTTTAACCTAACAATAAATCTGGAAAATAAATAGCGATAATACTACATCCCACATTAACTAAAATACATAACCACAACACAATAATAAAGCGTCGCTTTTGCGATTTATGACGAAGTAATTGTTGAGCAAGCAATGCCCCCGGCCATCCTCCAAATAATGCAAGTAGCTGCAGCGTGCGCTCTGGTGTGCGGTTCACTTTTGTATGTGAAGAGCGTTTAGCTTGTCGCTTATCCCATGCATACATTAAAAAGGTTATAGCACTTAATACACTTACATAACCTGGTACATATATTGGTATATAAACGGGTAAGTATTGCAGCGGGTAAGCCAACCAAATGACAGCTAAATAAAGCAATGAGAACGTGATTAATATTTTCTTTATCAATTAATTATCACCTATACTGGGCACTACGATTATAAAAATAAGAACCAAATTATGACATACTTTAAATCGCTATTCTTAGTATTATGCTTATGTACATTTAGTAGTTTTGCTACTGAAACTGCCAGTAATCTCGATAAAGAGCTTGAAGTGTTTAAACCTTACCTAGGAACGTGGCAAGCTGACTTTAATGTACCTGAAGGCGCAAAACCTGTGCAAGATGTAGGTAAGTGGGAGCGCGCGCTAAATGGTAAAGCTATACGTACTATGCACTCAATTAACGAAGGTGAGTATGGCGGCGAGTCGATGATTTTTTACGATACTAAAAAGCAGTCACTCGTATTTTACTACTTCACCACCGCAGGATTTTATACAAAAGGGATTATGAAGGTATTAAGCCCTACTCAATTTGTCGCTTATGAAGATGTTACAGGCAGCAAAGATGGGATCACTAAGGTTAAATCGACCAGTAACTTACAAAACGGTAAGTTTGAAGTGTCGACCTCATATCTAAAAAAAGGTGAATGGACTAAACCTGAAAGCCGTACTTATACCCGCAGTACAAAAGCGGTTAAATTTAAATAGCCGCAATTTATATACAAAAGGCAGCCTAGGCTGCCTTTTTGTTATTTCACTCTTTAAAAATCGTAAATTATTTTACGAATTTTTTAAATGGTGCATCTACTGGTGTATCACCAAGGTGATTAGTGTAGTTGCTCATTACTTTTTGAGATAAACCAACAATAATTTCAAGTAGTTGCTGCTTGCCGTAACCTGCTGCAAAGAACTTTTCGATTTGCTCATCGCTGATCACGCCACGTTCACGTGTCATTGCAAGTGTAGTTTCACGAAGAGTTTCTAGCTTAGGGTTAGCTAGTGGTGTTTTGTTTACAAGTGCATCAACAATATCTTGGTCAACTTTCATTGAAGCTGCAATTGCACTATGTGCTGGTACGCAGTAGTGACACGCGTGCTCAACGTTAATTGACTGCCATACAACTGTTAGCTCTTCTGCGTTGAACGATGTTTTTTGAAACAACTCATGCAGTACTTGGTAACCTTTAAGTAATGTTGGTGCTTCAGCCATTACCGCGTGTAAGTTAGGTACCATACCAAATGCAGCTACTGAATCAGCCATTAGAGATTTTGATTCTTCAGGTGCATTTTCTGCTGTGTATAAAGTAAATTCTGTCATATCTAGCTCCAATAATTAATTAGTTTTAAGTAACTTCGAGACACATAGTATTTGATTTTGAGCGACTGTTCAAGTTAAAATTGAGCAAATGTTCAAATTGATTGAGAATGATATGGCTAATAAGGTTAAATTTGAACGCGAGAATGTAGTTCGCGTTGCTAGTCAGCTATTTTGGCAAAAAGGGTTTCACGCAACCTCAACGCGTGACTTACAAGAAGCCGTTAATATGCGCCCGGGTAGTATTTACTCTGCGTTTGGCTCTAAAGAAGGGCTATACAGCGAATCGCTGAAAGATTACACCGTACAAATGAAAAACCAAATAGAAGGGTTTTTATCAAGTGCCGATACGGTTCTTGGTGGATTGCGTGCATTTGTAGAAAACGTGGTAATTAAAACAAAAGATTGCAGCCCAAGTGCAATTTGCATGTTAGTTAAAGCAAACAGTGAATTTGCAGAAAAAGACTCAAACCTATACGAGTTAAGTTTAGAGTTAGCAGCTCAATTTGAAGCTTATTTAACGCAATTGTTTACACAAGCAATAAACAAAGGTGAGTTAGGTGATACGTTAACCGCTGTTGAATATGCGCGCTTTTTTCAGGTGCAATTTACAGGATTACGTGGCTACTTTAACCGCCCTGGTGTTGAGCAATTAGCGCAGCCGATGATCAACCAAATGTTTATGTTGATTAAAAAGTTATAAACATTGATTGGCGTTTATTATCAACAAGTTATACTTACTCACTAAATAAAAATGGCCAGCATAAGCTGGCCATTTTTATACCTAAAACTTAAAATTAAGTTTTAAGTTTGTTTAGCTCGCTATCTTGCTGGGCAACAAGCGCATTAAGTGCTTCGCTGCTATCCCCAGCTTGAGTTGATAGGTCAGCAAGTTGCGACGCGGCATCAGATATAAGCGTAAGATTACGGTTAATTTCTTCAGTCACTAAGCTTTGTTCTTCAGCGGCGGTAGCAATGTGCGTAATTTGATTGGTTATTTCATCAACTTTAACAACAACACTGTGCAGTGCATCAAAAGCTACTGACGTTTCATCAACGGCATCTTGTGCTCGTACTACGCCTTTTTCTATTACCGTTGAAGCATTACCAACCTCGTGTAATAAGCTATCAATTAACTTACTTATGTCATCAGTTGATGAGCGTGTTTTAGAAGCAAGCGCACGTACTTCATCTGCTACAACTGCAAAGCCTCGGCCATGTTCGCCAGCGCGCGCAGCTTCAATTGCGGCATTTAGTGCCAGTAAGTTTGTTTGCTCTGAAATAGTGCGAATTACATCTAATATTTGTGTAATATCTTTACTACGTGAAGCTACTTTTTCGACTGCTTGGTTAGCTTCTTTAATTTCTTCAGACATGGTTTTAACTTGTGTCATTGCTGACGATAAACTCGATTCACTGCTAACAACTAAACCATTTATTTCATCGGCTTGCTGGGCTGATTGCTCTGATGCTCTTGCAACTTCGAGTGCTGTAGCGCTCATTTCGTTCATAGCCGTTACAACGCTTTCAATTTCGTGAAACTGCGATTGCACATTATGTTTAGTATCAATAGCTATATGCTGCGCTATTTCACCTTGTTGCTTGGTTTGATCAGATACATCTTTAAGTTCTGTAATTAAAATACGTAACTTTGATAAAAAGGCATTAAAGCCCCCCGCCAGAGCAATGAGTTCAGCGTGGGTTTCAACATGGAGTGTATGCGTTAAATCGCCTTCTGAGCTTGCAAGGTTATCTACACGTTGTTGAATTTGCTGAAGCGGTGCAACCACGCTACCAATAACAATTTTCATAATGATAAACGCGATTACTGCAATTACAGCACCTGTAATTAAGATCATTGCGCCTAAGTCGTTTGCTGTGTCAGTCATATCTTGCGATAAAGCATCAGGACCAGCTAAAGCTAAGTTACTTGGTACTTCAATAATTAAAGACCAGTCTGTGTTAGCTAGCTTTATATTTATAGGGTAATTAACTAAGTACTCAGACGATGTTTTAAATATGCCTTTTTGGCCTTTAAATTTTTCAAGCTCTTTAAATAAATCAGAACTAACGGCTTCTTTAAATGGGCGTCCTAATTTAGATTTATAATGGCTACTGCCTACAACTAAACCAGTATTGCTAAGCACGGTTACTTTGGCTTGGCCATTATAAAGCTGCTTAGAAAGCTCTTCAGTCATTGTTTGAAAAGTAGGTAACGTTAAATCAACACCCGCTAAACCAATAAACTGCCCCGCTTTTAAAATAGGCACAGTTAACGAAGTTAGCATTACTGAATCGCCCGAAGGAATTTCGTATAAGTACGGTTCCATAATACAAGGCTTAAGCGTGTCTTTTGCACATAGGTACCAATGCGCTTCGCGGATACCAAATTCATTTAAAGAGGTAATGTATTTATCGGCGGCATTAGCTACTTTTTGCTGCTCAATTACACCGTTTTGGTCACGTGTTATGTAAACTTCTAAGGTACCATCGCCATTAACGGAGTGTTTGTAGCCTTTTTTAAAGCTCGAATCTTGCCCGTCAAACGCGTTTGGTTCAAACTGAGAATAGATAGATGAGAGTAATGTGTTTTGTTCTAAAATAGAGCGATTTATACTTACTACCGTATCGCGGCTAAGGGTTTCGCTTTTTGCGGTATCACCTAATAAAGCGGCTAAAGAGTATGGTACTCGGTAAGCTTCGTTAATAAAGCCCGCTATTTTTTCACCATATATTGCGGCATTCGCATTTAACTTTTCTTCTACTTCAGCAACAATATAATTTTCTGACTTGCTTGCAAGCTCTTCATTACTTGCAGATAACTGCCACCATAAAATGCTCGAAAGCATCAATACGGTAATAAATATACTTCCGACAGTAAGCCACAGTAATTTTTTTGCTAGCGATATTTCCCGCATTCATCTCACCCTTTAATTAAAACTACTGATACAGTTTAGTAGATCTAACCAACGAAGCTATGAATATCGTTAAACAAATTTAAATTAATACAATAAGTTGAGTTTTTAACGCTTAGCCAAGCATGCAGTTGTAATTGTAGCCATAATTAATAAACACACACTTACCCATAAACACGCCACCAGCCCATATACTTGAAAAACCCAGCCAGAGAGCACTGTACCAAGCAAACGCCCTATTGCATTGGCCATATAGTAAAAACCAACATCGAGCGACACCCCGTCGTTTTTAGCAAAGCTTACTATTAAATAGCTATGCAATGATGAATTTACAGCAAATACACCGCCAAAAATAAGTAAGCCGATTACAAGCGTAAAATGTACCGCTATATCAAATTGCATCAGTAACGCTAAAATACTGGTTACGCCACTTAATAAAGCAACCCACCAATACGCTTTTTTGACTGTGTGTAAGTTTGAATCACTTTGCCCGGTTATACGTGGCGCTTGCGACTGCACTAATCCATAAGCAATAACCCATAAGGCCATAAAGCCACTTACCCACCAATGATCCCAGTTAAACTGAGCGGCTAGGTAAACAGGCAATGCCACTACAAACCACACATCGCGCGCTGCAAATAAACATAAACGCGCTGCGCTAAGTAGGTTTATTGCCCGCGATTTAGAAAATAGCTCTTTAAACTTAGGTTTATTTTTGGCTTTGCCAATATCGCCTTTTAAATAAATTAAACTAATAACCCACGCAACACTAAGTAAAGCTATTAAACTTACTAGCGCACCTACAAAGCCAAATACGGTAAGTAGCAAGCCACCTAAAAAAAAGCCCACTCCTTTTAACGCATTTTTAGAACCCGTAAGTATGGCAACCCATTTATATAATTGGCTTTGCCCGGCGTCTCCTTGCGGTACTAAATACTTAATAGCGCTTTTTGCGCTCATTTTATTTAAATCTTTAGCTATACCACTTAGTGCTTGCGCTGCCATTACGTAGGCAACAGTTAGCCAATCTCCAGGCACGCAAAGCATGGCCAAAGCGACAAGCTGCAGCCCTAGCCCTACATTCATGGTTTTGTTTAACCCTAAATGCGCCCCAAGCCAACCACCGACTAAATTGGTGATCACACCAAAAATTTCATAAAACAAAAACAGCATGGCTATCGCAAATGCACCATACCCTAACTGATGAAAATACAGCACCACCAGCATGCGCAGTGCACCATCCGTTAAAGTAAATGCCCAGTAATTACCGGTAATTATTAAATATTGTTTTATAGAACTCGGTAAACTAGCTAACTGAGCAAACATAGCGTTAAACCTTTTTAAACGAGATTAAACCACATCACTTTTTGCAACTTTAAGCATTAGCTCAGCAGTACGATTTGCATAACCCCACTCGTTATCATACCAAGCGTATAACTTAAGCTGAGTGTTATTAATTACCATGGTTGAAAGGGCATCTATGGTGCAGCTGCGCGGATCAGTTTTGTAATCTACCGATACAAGCGGTCTTTCTTCGTAGCCTAAAATATCTTTTAGCTCGTTATTTGCAGCGTTTTTAAACCAAGTGTTCACTTCACTTTGTGTAACGCCGCGCTCAAGCTCAAATACGCAATCGGTAATTGACGCATTAGTAAGAGGCACACGTACAGCATGGCCGTTTAACTTGCCCTTAAGCTCAGGGAATATATGCGTAATAGCCGTTGCACTGCCTGTTGTGGTTGGTATTAAACTAGTACCGCACGAGCGCGCGCGACGTAAATCTTTATGAGGGGCATCAATAATAGTTTGTGTATTGGTTATATCGTGAATAGTGGTCATTGAGCCGTGCTTAATGCCCACTTTTTCTTGCAAAACCTTTACTATTGGCGCTAAACAGTTAGTTGTACACGAGGCTGCCGTAACAATTTTATGCTCGCTTGGGTTATAAAAATCATCGTTTACACCCATTACAACATTTAGTATGCCGTCTTCTTTTACTGGCGCCGTTACTACAACACGCTTAACACCTTGTTCTAAATATTGCTTTAGCAATTCGGTGGTTTTCATTTTTCCGCTGGCTTCTATTACTACATCGCAATCTGACCAATCAGTTTCATTTATGGTTTTATTATTCGTCACTAAAATAGTGTGTTTACCTACACTAAATGAGTTTTCATCGCTGGTAATATGTTGTGCTAAGCGCCCGTGTACCGAGTCAAACTCAATTAAATGAGCATGGGTTTTAGCATCGCCCGCTACATCGTTTACTTTAATAAACTCTATTTCTGGCCAATCGACTGCTGCACGCAGTGTTAAACGCCCCATACGGCCAAAACCGTTAATACCTACTTTAATCGTCATAATAAAATACCTTTAATGAGTTAATTTATTTACTAATTAGTTAGTTAACAACAGCTAGCTGCTCTTTCAGGGCGATTACCCATAGTATTTAACCGCGTTAAATCGTTTTCATAAAATGAAGGGTTAGCAGTCAGGGTTTGCGTTAATACGTTTTTAGCCCATTCAGGCAGGGCTTTATTAATACTGTAATAAACCCATTGATTTTGCTTACGGTCGCTCAGTAATCCGCATTGTCTTAATTGTGCTAAATGGCGCGACACTTTAGGCTGGCTTAATTCAAGCGCAGCAACAAGTTCGCACACACACAGCTCTTCTTGGTCGCTAATTAATAGCATTGCTTTTAAACGCGTATCGTCCGCTAGGCATTTATAAAATTGAAGTGGGTTGAATTGTTCCATAGTATCCTCGCAGTGTTAGTGCATATACAATAAAACAAAAACCAAATATATGGAATAGTGAATATACGATTATTTGTATATTTAAATTATTTTGCTTTAAAACGCAAAAAAGCACACAACGACTGCTTGCCGTTGTGTGCTTTTAATAATTACGTTATTTAGTGTTAAATAACAGAAAGCTCTATTTCAATATTGCCACGTGTTGCGTTTGAATATGGGCATACTTGATGCGCTTTATCTACAAGCGTTTGCGCTGCTGCTTTATCCATATCACCTAGTGATACAGCTAATTTTACAGCAATACCAAAACCGCCTTCAATCGCGCCAATAGACACTTCTGAATTAATATGTGTGTCGCTTGGTAAATCTATTTTTTCGCTACCCGCTACAAATTTAAGTGCGCCAATAAAACATGCTGCATAACCTGCGGCAAATAATTGCTCTGGGTTAGTGCCTTGTCCGTCATCGCCGCCTAAACCTTTAGGTGTTGATAGTTTTACATCTAAACGGCCATCATCTGATTTAGCTACGCCTTCACGGCCGCCAGTTGCAGTTGCTTTTGCTGTGTAAGCTACGTTTTGTAATACATTCATAATGAACTCCAAAGTTTAGTAATCAATTTAGTTTGTGTGCAAAATAATAGATCAAGTAATTAGAGATTGCAAATACTTTGCATGCAAATTAAAATAACATGTATCGAAATAAAGGATAAAGTTATGTCGTTTGAGCAATTAAAGTTAAAAAATCAGTTATGCCATCGGTTATACATGGCATCTAACAGCATTGCGCGTGCGTATCGCGAGCCTTTAAACGAGCTAAATTTAACTTATCCGCAATACGTAGTAATGATGGCGCTGTGGGAGCAAGACGAAATAACAATTGCAGAGCTGATAGATAAAACCGCGATCGATGGCGGCGCAATGACCCAAATACTCAAAAAAATGACAGACAAATCACTACTTGCTGTTATTAAAGATGAGCACGATAAGCGTAAACGCCTAATTCAGCTTACCCAAAGTGGTCAATCACTTAAGTTAAAAGCGGCTGATATACCTAAAAACATTCAATGTAAATTCGACAGTATTAATACGGCTCAAGCACAGCAGTTAATGCAACTGCTCGATTTAGTAGTAAACGACTTAGCCAATTAGGCACTTTATAGTTAACCAATCAATTTACTTTAAAAGGTATATATTAAATGACTCATATTAAAAAATTACTCTTAGCAGCGGCATGTAGCACTGCACTTTTAGGCAGCAACGCCGTACTTGCTAATACCGCTAATCAAAATGCTGATTTAAAAACAGTAGCCACATTTGATGCGCAGCACCCACCGGGTAACATTGCTATTACGCCATCGGGTAGAAAGTTTTTATCGGTACATGGTTTTTTTGGCCAAAAGCAAAAAATTATGGAGCTTTTAAGCGATGGCACAACTAAACCCTACCCTAATGAAGAATGGGCTTACGCGTACAATAACGGTAAAGGTTTTTACGATGTACTTGGCATAAACGTATCAAGCGATGGCGTTTTATGGATGCTTGACACCTCAGGGGCCGATCACGCTGGGCGCTTAGTGGGTTGGGATACAAATAAAGAGCAACTGCATAAAATTATTTACCTCGCAAAACCAATGATTACCGACACCTCATTTTTAAACGATTTAGTCATCGATAATAAACATGGCGTTGTATACATTGCCGACACAGCCCAAGGCAGCCAAGCCGCTATTATTACGGTAAACCTTAAAACAGGTGTTGCACGCAGAGTATTACAAGATAGCCATTACACTACAGCCGAAAATATCGATATGGTTATTGATGGCCGCACTATGAGCATTGGCGGACAACCTGCCCGCTTAGGTGTTAACCCAATTACGCTTGACCCTAACGAAGACTGGCTTTACTTTGGATCTATGTCGGGCACGTCGGTTTACCGTATTGCCACCAGCGATATAAATAACGAGAGCCATTCGGCTGAAGCACTTGAAGACAAAGTAACGCGTTACGGCACTAAGCCAATTTCAGACGGTATTATTGTTGATGGCGGCGGTAACGTATACGTAACCGACATAACCAACGGTGCAATTGGCGTAGTTAAACCTACTGGCGACTACGAAGTATTATTTAAAGACAATCGTCTTAGCTGGCCAGATGGTTTTAGCTATGGAGCCGATGATAAAATATACTTTACCGTTGACGATTTACACAACTCGCCTGTACTTAATAATGGTAAAAATAAAAGCCACGGTAAGTTTAAAGTAATGTCGTTTGAGCCTTTAGTAAAAGCAAAAGTAGGCCGTTAATTACTTTTTGATACCTGTACTTTTTAAAAGCCTTGCACATTTAAGTGACCCCAATAGTTGCAGGGCTTTTATTAGAAAAAACACCACGCTGGTGCACTTTTTAATAATGCTTCACCACTTTGGTGCTAACCCTTAAGTATGTATTTACACTTAAATACTAAATACCTGATTTCTATTCATAAAATATTCAAGTTAATGTTGGCATACTTCTTCCTATAGACTGATGTGTTCAGTGAAAATACCAAGGAAAAACAATGTTCAACTTATATCATACCCTTTACCTTTTATGGCGTTTAGACATTAGCGTTTGGCAAGTTAACGACCCTACAAATACCCGCACTACCGCTGATAAAGAACGCGCCTATGTTAAGTAACATCGTATTGTGTAAAGGCTTAGCATAAAGCTTAAATGTATAAACCTACTTTAGGCTAAGCTTTTGCACACTATGAAATTTATGTGTACATTTTAATTAAACTTCAAATTAACCGTTCAATATAAAAACAACCCCCTTGTAATAAACTCCACATTTAAAAACATCAAAAAATTAGTAAAAACACTGCGTTTATAACTTTGCAAGCAGCTCAATTGCATTGTATTGTTGCACCCTATTGAAAATTTTTAGTTGGAACGTGTATGAACGCTTTGGAAGTTAATTTTGATGGCTTAGTGGGTCCTACTCACAACTACGCTGGTTTATCGTATGGTAATGTTGCCTCGTTGAATAACGCAGCAAGCTTTTCAAATCCTCAAGAGGCGGTACTTCAAGGCCTCGAAAAAATGAAAGCCATGCATGACAAAGGCCTAACTCAAGGTGTATTTGCCCCTCATGCGCGCCCCGACTTAAACGTACTACGCCGCTTAGGCTTTACCGGTAATGATGCACAAGTCATTCATAAAGCATTTAAAGCCGATCCTATTTTATTACGCGCGTGTTATTCAGCATCTGCAATGTGGACAGCCAATGCCGCTACAGTATCGCCTTCTCCTGATACAACCGACGGCAAAGTACATTTCACTTCAGCTAATTTAAATAATAAGTTTCATCGTTCATTAGAGCCTGCAACCACTACGCGCTTATTAAAAGCCATGTTTAATAACGACAAATACTTTGCGCACCATACCCATTTGCCTGACCAAGGCTTTTTTGGTGACGAAGGTGCAGCAAACCATACTCGTTTTTGTGACAGCCACGGCGAGCAAGGCCTTGAAATGTTTGTATTTGGTGCCAGCGCGTTTAACAGCCAATTACCAAAACCCGCTAAGTTTCCTGCAAGGCAAACACTCGAAGCCTCAGAAGCAATTTGTCGCTTACATAACTTAAAAGATTCAAGCCAAATTTTACTACAGCAAAATCCAGACGTAATAGACCAAGGCGTGTTTCATAACGATGTAATTGCAGTAGGTAACGCCAATGTATTACTGTGCCACCAGCAAGCATTTTTAAACCAAGCTTTGGCACTGCAAGATATTCGTGAAGCGTATGTGGGCAAAAAAGAATTTTACATTATTGAAGTACCAACCGATAAAGTAAGCATTACCGATGCAGTAAGTAGTTACTTATTTAATAGCCAGCTTGTAAGCCTTGCCGATGGTTCAATGCTGTTAGTGGCACCACAAGAGTGTAAACGCAACAGCGCGGTTAACGCCTACATTGAAGAAATGATTATGGCTGATAACCCAGTAAACCAAGTACAGTTTTTTGATTTACGCCAAAGTATGCAAAATGGCGGCGGCCCTGCTTGCTTGCGTTTACGTGTAGCCCTTAACGAGCAAGAACTTGCTGCAGTAAACCCAGAGGTTATTTTAACTGATACTAAATACACACAACTGTGTGACTGGGCAAAGCGTAACTACCGCGACAAGCTAGGCGCAAGTGACTTTGCAGACTCAGCCCTACTCACCGAAAGCTACCAAGCACTTGATGAGCTTACACAACTACTTAATTTAGGCTCAGTGTACGACTTTCAATTAGAGGGTTAATCAATTTTATAATGCAGCGACATAAGTGTCGCTGCATTATTGTTTCAATGTTGTTTATCCGCAGCAGTTGCAATCACTACTTTTATATCTGCACTTACAAAATTTTGAATATGTAGTTCTTTTTCTATTGCTCTTTTTGTAGAAGGACTTCTTTGAATTGCTATATCAAATAATTTTTTCACTTGCTCAGCAGAATTTTTTGATTGCGTAGAACTCCATTTGATTAAAGCGGCAGTCGCTTCATATTGCCCCATATTAGCAAGCGTATTTAGTGCTGTATTTTTTATAATAGCGGTTGAGCTATCTTTTAAATACCCCGTTATATGAGGAACTAAAGATTCATCATGAATAGTGTTCATCGCACGCTTAACAAACAGGCGCTTGCTCTCATACTTTTCATCAATAAAACCAAACAAATACTCTATTTGTTCACTCTGTGCGTGCCGAGCGATTGTAGTAGCTAACTCGCCAATAAATGGGCTATCCTCATCCGCAATTGTAAATGCTTGCTGCGCTAAAGCGGTGTATTCACCACTTCGATTTAGCTTTTCTATCGACTTTTTAACGTTATATATAGCCCTCGATCCTTGCCAATCATTTTTGGCAACAAAATCAAAAAACACTTCACTCGCTCTTTGAGTATCTATTGCGGCCAAAAGGCTTAAAGTATATTCAATTAATCTATCATCATTTTTATTACCCTTAATTGCTGATTGTAGTTTTTCAACAATAAATTGATAAACGCCTTCTTTATTTGTAGTTTTTAAATAAGTTAACAGTTCTTTTTCAGCATTAAAATCAATGGCTTTACTATTATAAACACGACTTAAAAGCATTTTAGTAATAGTTAAAGCATCCTTATCACTAAGTTCTTTTTTTTCAACATTATTATCTTTGACATTTTTTGATGATTTAGAGGTAGCCAAAGTAGTGTCTGTTTGGTGTGTTTGTACATTAGATACAGTATCTTTAATCCCTCTAGGTTTAGCACCTGTATTCACCGGTAACTCTGCATACTGAACAACAGGCAAAAACCAATAAAAAGTAAACGCTATCAGTAAACATATAAAAGTTAAAAGTATCACTTTTTTCATAATACTTATTTCCACCCTAAATCTGTATATAAAGCATCAAGTAACCTGAAAATATCGGTTACTCTTTCAGTTTCTTCTGTGTGCAAAATATTTACAGCTGTTTGTGTATCTTCTTTAGTAATTGATATACCTTGTCTTTCTAACAATAAACTCAATTTTTGGCTATAAGCAGGTACAATTCCATCACCAATAAATGAAGCTCTTGTTTGTCCATTTTCAATATACCTTAGCGTTTCTGGATGCGGATGGTCACCAGAAAATAATGCTCGATAGGCATACAAATCATAACCCGAAATACCAGCGTCTTTCGAAAGGATTCCGAAGTCAGTCCCTTGATAAGCCAGTTGCCCTATTACTAAATCATCAAGGCTCGTTAAGTCGCTGTTTAAATATTGTATTGAAGATGACTCTGGCGATAAGAAATCGATACTTGGGGATTGCAAGTCCATTTGATAATCTAGTCCGAAATCAACCCCAAAATATGTTCTTGTACCATCGAGCATCTCAACAACTTCCCAGTTATCTTCACACTTTCCGTTATCTTGTCGATAAGTACTTTCTGGAATGCAATTGTCGTTCATATATTGATAAAAACGCCCTAATGGAGAACCTTGATGTGGAGTACCTGTTGTTGCGAACCCTTTAACAAAAGACTTATACATAGCTTCATCATTCTGCAAATAAGAGCGAGCAGCTAGGCCACCTCGGCTATGCCCAAATAAAAATATTTCAGTATCTTCACCTAAAGACTCAACTATTTTCTCTACAGCCTTTTCTACTTCGTAACCTAAGCCTTCAAAAGAGGTAAAATCACCATCACAACCCAAAGCATTAATACATGATTTAGCATCTAAGCCTGTTCTTGCATGAATGCCTTCTCTATCAAATGCTCCAAACTCCAAATTAAAACAGCTAATGCCGTCACTATTAGCTTCAACTACTGGAAGAGTATTATCGTCATTAGTTAATATTTGGCACTGACCATTAAAAAAGCTATCGTCATTTACCATTGCATCCCATGTACTAGGACTTGAAGCTAATCCGTGTAAAAGTAGCATTGCCTTTTTATATATAATATTTTCTGTCGTCGCTAATAAATTAAAAGTCGCGCCTTCTTTCGCGAGTATACCAATGTTGTAAGTAGTAGCCTGATGAACACGTATTGCACAACTTTCATTTTGAGTAGTACCTAAATTAGAACGACATTGATACTCAAATTTGGTTGGAAAATCATCTTCTTCTACGTATAAATCAATATCGCCCGATAAATTAAGTAACGTAATATTTAGTATTCTATTTTCAGGTGCTTCAACGATAAAATACTGCCATTGACCTTGAGAAATATCACCTACAATCATTTGTTCTATAGCTAACTCACCTGGGTTTTTAATCGAATTATATTCAGCTATGTATGGGTTTTCATCTTCATCATTGAGGATACCATCACCGTCTATATCTGGATCGCTATTATTACCAATACCGTCACCATCTAAATCTTCCCATTCAGTTGCATCAAATGGGAACATATCTGAGGCATTAGCTACGTTATCGCCATCGATATCAGGATCGCTATTATCGCCAATACCATCATTATCTAGATCATTCCATTCGGATATATTATATGGAAAAGCATCTTGTGTATTTAATACACCATCCCCGTCAATATCTGAATCTTCACTATCAGCAATACCATCTAAATCTGTATCGCCTGACAACTTACCGGTGCTATCTCTAATAATATATATTTGGCTGTCCGCTTTTTCTTTTAACACTAAGTACTCATTTAGTTCATTGAATACACTCTCACTATTATTAATATCACTAAGCAATTTCGCTTCTGAACCAGGAATAATAGCAAGGCGAACTAAATCAGCAGCCACAGATTCATTCTGAGCATGACCTTTAATAATAAAGTCTTCTAATAAACTTTGCGGAGCTACATTTAATAACTGACTAATTTGAGAAATAGCGGAGTTTATATCAAGCGTTTTTCTGTTTTTCAAATAAACAAGTGTCGTTAAAGGGCTAATTACTTGTTCACCTTTCGGTGAAGATAATATAAAGTTTTCATTAACAACCTTATTTAAGCTTTCATCAAATGTTTTACCCTCTTCAGCAAATAAAATTACACTATAATCTTCAGGATTAATTTCAGATGAAAGAGTCAGTACTCCTTTACCGTTAGCTTGGGTAATAGCGCTAGGTTCATCAGTATCCTGTCTTCCATTATTATTTAGATCTAGCCATACAACTGCAGAACGCAAATAACCATCAATAGCAGTTATAGTATATGTTTGAGTTACTGTTTCGGGAGATTTCTCGATGGGTTGGGAAGAATCAGAAGATTCTCCACCACCGCAAGCAAGCAAAGTATTTATAGACACACACAGAAAAAATAGACGTAGGGAGTTTCTCGCAGCCATCCTTGACACCAAAATTTAATTTAAAAAGTATTTGTATATTATAGCCTTATTTAAATTTAACTATCAATTTATTAACAAACATAATCAAGTATTTTAAAAATGAAATTAATATATCGCTCAGTTAGTACAGTCTATATAAATAAAAATAGCGAGCAAAGGCTCGCTATTTTTATTTGCGCTTATGCTACTAGAATTTAAACGTCTTTTTTAACCGTTATGGCCGATGCCATCGACTCAGATATATGAAGCGTACGCTGCGGAAACGGAATACTCAGCCCAGCACCTTCAATAGCTTCTTTAACACGTTTATTTAGATCCCACACGGTTTGCCAATAATCACCATTAACAGCCCACGCACGTAATTGAATGTTCACTGCGCTTTCGCCTATTGATGTCACCATTACTTTAGGTGCAGGCTCTGCGAGTAATCGGCTCTCTGATGCAGCTAATTCTTTAAGTACATTTAAGCCAACGTCAATAGAGTCAGCATACGAAATACCCACCACTATATCCATTCGTCTTTTGCCATTACGGGTAAAGTTTTTAATATTGCCACCCCATACTTTACCGTTAGGCGATGCGATATAAAGGCCGTCGGTGGTTTTAAAAATAGTAGTAAATAGGTTTATTTCACTCACAGTACCAAGCGTGCCACTGGCATCAACAAAGTCGCCTATTTTAAAAGGTCTGAGTATTAGCAGCATAATACCCGCAGCAATATTGCTCAGCGTATTTTTAAGCGCTAAACCAATAGCTAAACCTGCAGCGCCCATTAGCGCAATTAAGCTTGCCGTATTAACGCCAAAAATATCTAAAATAAATAGCCCAGCAATTATATAAACCAAATAACCAGCAATGCTCGATAAAAGAGGAAGCAGCGTACTATCCACTCTTTTTAATGGCGATTTAGAATTTTTAATCGCTTTTTTAACCGAACGTGCAATAAGCGCGCTCGCAACTAAAATTGCCAATGCTAAAACCACTTTGTAACCTAAAGTGATGATTGTTTCTGAATGGCTTTGCCAAAACGCTAAAAGTTTATCTTTCATGTTTGTTCCGATAAATGTGGCTGAAACTCAGCAAAATAATGGTTAAATCTAATAAAAACCGACTTCAAAAGAAGTGGCGCGAGTATATAGAATAAAAAATTTAAACCTATCTTTTTTAATCACTTATTTCAATTTTAAAAACACTGTTAAAACCATGATTTTTAAGTTGCAAAGCACACCTATTTACGGCGAATTTATAGCGACTATTCAATGTAGGTTAATCGTTTATTGGTATGGTGATTTTAAGTTTTTAACGTTCATTAAAGAGGTTATTCATGGCAAAAGAGAAAATAGTACTCATAACCGGCGCTTCAAGTGGCATTGGTGAAGCAACCGCAAAAACCCTTGTAAATAATGGTCATAAAGTAATACTTACCGCTAGACGCGAAGATAAGTTAACTGAGTTAGTAGAGTCATTAGGCTCAAATAATGCACTTAGCGTAGCCGCAGATGCAACCGACTTTACTGCGCTTGAAAACGTAGTTGCCAAAGGCATTGAAAAATTTGGTCGGTTAGATGTAGCTTTTGCTAACGCGGGTATGGGTGTTTCAACCGCTGGCACCGAAAAAGGCGACCCTGATGAGTGGTCAACTATGATCGATATAAACATTAAAGCCCTACTGTGGACTGCAAAATTAACCCTGCCGCATTTACGCCAAAACAAAGGTCACTTTATATTAACCAGCTCTGCCGCTGGTCGTAAACCAATTGGCGGCTCTATTTACGGGGCAACTAAATGGTTTGCTTATGGGTTTGGGCAAAACTTAGCTGAGGAAATGAGCGAGTGGAATGGCCGCTGCACCACCATAGCCCCAGGCATGGTAAACACCCCATTTTTTGATGAAGCAAAACCCGATAAACTCGACCCGCAAGATGTAGCCGACGCCGTACTGTTTGCTATTGAAGCAAACCAGCGCAACAGCGTACGTGAGATTTATTTAATGCCGACTAATTAACGTTGCTTGGTTTAGTTTGGGCTGTCAGGTTTAATGCCAATGGCGTTAAACCTGATGGTTATTAGTGCCTTGTTTGGGTTAGAATTTAGCAGGCAACAGTAAAGCAAAGGTATTGGATATTTAAAGGGCTTTTTAATTGCCAATGCTGCCCTTAAACCATATGTAAGCAAAATATAGAGCAACGGCAATATATCCAAAAGAAATAATTAGATTTACTTTCCAAAGGTTTAGCCAAAAATTACCTCTGAAATAAGTGCGTTCTCTTACTTTATGGTAAAACAATGCTACTGAAGAGGGTACTAATATTAACGCAGACCAACCAAGCATAGGTAACACCATAAACATAATGCCTATCCCTGCACCTCCTGCTGAAGCGTCGGATGTTTCACCATCAATTGGGGCTAGCATCACGTAGCCTAAAATAAACCCGGCAATCGCAAGTATAAAACCTAAAAGCTGAAGTGTTCGCATAATTATCCTTGGCAACTAACGAGACTGTAAAATAACTTCAACAGCCAAATTCAATTAGAAAACGAGATCCTGTAATTAACTTTAAGCATTTTTAAAGCATTAGGTAATGCATTTTGAACCCATAAAACAAGCTTTTTTTCTTAAAAAAGAGTAATTCTACAGCCTCAACGCCTCAATAAGCGGACTGAAACAGTGGGCTGTTATATGTAGCAAGAGGGCGTTCAGAATTCTGTGTCAGCCTAAATTGCTAAATATCTAGCACACCATCTAACCTACCTTCGAAGTGGATG